>JBEKCP010000534.1:0-4282 GCA_050014815.1 Thermoguttaceae bacterium
AGCCGGGGCGCCAAGCGTAGCGGCCCTGGTGCCACACCCAACAGCCTGGCAGCCAGGTGCTGTCCGGCGAAGGCGCGGCGATGTTGGGGCCGGCCTCGGCCGTCGCAGGCGGCTCGGACAAGTATTGCACCGCGGTCACCTTGGCGTCGGCCCAATACCCGGAAGTCCACTGGAAGCCTTGCGCGGACTTGCCCCAATAACCGGGCATCCATTGGCGGCCCGGCGGAAGGTCGCGCCAGATGCCGCTGACCCACAGGAAATCGCTCCGCTCGTCGTCCCAGCCCCAGTAGCCGGGGACCCACGCGACGTTGGCGCCCTCCGGTCTCTGGTCCGGCGGCAATTCCTCGATGGCGGCGGGCGGCGCTTTCGGCACCACGATGCCCGGCACGGGATCGAAAGTCACCGTTTCCGCAAAGGCCTCGTGTACGGGCCCGCGCGTGAGCACTTGCACCCCTTCCCCGACGCCGGACGGGCCCGGCTGCGCGGCGATCGCCTTGTGCAAACCAAAGCTCGCGCCCAGGGCTGCCAGTGCGGCGACCATGCACCATTTGCGGACGTGACGTACATTCATGCCCTCGCTCCTTTGTGAAGTTGAGTTCTTTGTGCCATGTCCATTGCCTGTTTAGCGCGAAGCGCGTTGCCAGGACCGTCGCTTGTCAACCGGCGATACGCGGCAAGAGCTACTTGGTCGTCTCGGTCTTCGTCTCGGTCGTCTTTTCGGTCGTCGTGCCGCCAGCGTCTGGAGTAGCCGGGGTGGTTGTCGTCTTCGTGTCGATCGTGGTCGTCGTCTCGCTCGTCGTCTTGCCGTCCTTGGTCTGCGAGGTCTTCGTTTCGGTCTTGTTCTCAGTCGTGCCCTTCTGGGTTTCGCAGCCGACGGTGAATACGCCCAGTGCGGCGATCAGAACCAATGCTGGAAAACACTTCATCTCGATACCTTTCCTCAAGAGTGGAGATCTACAACTCAACCGGCAGAAACCATTCCTGCCGGGTCGTCCGGAAAAAATCAGGGCACTCCCTCTTCCTTGGCTGCCAGTGCCCTGTTCACGCCTCGGCAGTCTTTCTTTGCCGCACGCCTAAAGATTCTTTTCGTGCGGGCTTCCGCATACTTCTCTCCCTTTGAGATGTCGGACCTGGCCGTCGTTACCCCCAGAAGGCCCCCCTCCTGTACCCGTGTCCCAGGAAAGAGAGCACGGCGAGGATCAGGAAGATGACGAAGAGTATCTTCGCCCCTTCCCAAGAGAGCGCTGCCACTCCTGCGAATCCAAAGAAGGCGGCGATCAGGGCGATGATGAGAAACAAGACAGCGAGTCGTAACATGGCAAGTTCTCCTTGAAAAATGGTGGGGCCGGGTTGGCAAAGTGCCCGCCGCGCCCGTGATTTACGCCCAAAGAGCACAACGCTATTGTTTGACCTTCTCGGTCAGGTTGCCGGTTTTCTCCTTCACCTCGTGCCCGAATCCTTGCACCTCTTTCTTGGCCATTTCCTCGTCCGCGTGGATTTTGTCCTTGTCCACCGTGATCGTAGCACTGGGGTCCTGGGCCGTGCCGCCGGTCGAAAGGCTGAACCAACCCCGGTAAAAACCCAAGCCGGCGATGCCGACCAGGAGCAGAACGGCCACGACAAAAAGAGCTTTCATGATGAATCCCTCTCTTCAGTAAGACTAACGCGGATTCGCCGGCGCCGCCGGGGGCGGTGGCGCAGCCGTTTGCGGGAATTCGGTGCGATACAACTCCCAGCCGTGCTCTGTGCGGGCAAATGTGTACAGGCCCGACTGGAGCCCGTATCGCGCCTGATCCAAGTTCGCGCCCCGGCTGAACTGGATCACCCAGGATCGATCTTCCTGGAAGTCCTGGCTGGAGCCTGGCGGGATCGTAAAGGTGCTGTCATTGAGCAAGTAGCTCAGGGACGCCCCGGTCTTGGCCGGATTGACGATCTTGATCGGGCCGCCGGAGAAGTTCTGCAAGATCGGGCGCTGAACGACATAGGGGGTGCCGTAGTTCAGCCATCGGCCGTCATCACCGTACCACATCCAGCGGTTGTCCGGACCCCAGAACAACCAGCGACCATTGTCCCAACGGTAGCGCCAACTATCGCGGCCTTCCGGGCCGCCCGAGAAATCCGGCCGGTGATTGGCGTCGAAACTCTGCTGCGACCTCTTTTCCAGGCCCCCGGCGCCGCCCGTGTTCGGCTGTGCCCCGAGGTTGACTCCAGCGGGGCTGCCGACGCCCGGATGGTGGTCGCCGCCCTGGTTGCCACTGCCCGGGTGAACGCCAGTCGGGTGATTGGCGTTGCCACCGCCGCTACCGCCGGGTTCCTTGGCCATGGTCTGCGCTGGACCGAAGGCGATCAAGGCGAGCAGGGTCGCAAATAACGTCATGCAACGTCTCATGAGACACGCCCCTTCCTCCTGCCTTGGCAGGTTGTTGGGCCGGCGCGTTATGCCTTCAAGACAACGCCGCGTCGGTCAATACCGAAGAAAAACCAAAAAAGCCGACGTGGCGGAACACCCCCAGGCGTTCGGCCACGTCGGCTTACTCGTCGACAAGCCCCCCGGCAAAACCGGGTTGCTCTTCATCTAGTCGTCCGACGACTTCCAATCAGACTTATTGGCGGAGCCGGTTTCCTTACAGCTCCACCACCACCTTATTCTATGGCGCGGAACGGGGAAAGCAAGTGGATTGTCGCCTTTTTCCGCGTTTGCGATGTTGTTGTCCAGATCGCTTGGGGCACAGCGCGGTCAAGGCATTTCGGGGGCAGGCAGGCCGGAATACGGTCTCTCCACTGCGTTTCAAGCCGCGGCGGCGGGGGTTCCCCACCCTGAAGAGGCATTTCGGGGGGGGTGGCCGCAATCCACAGACGAGTTCTCGGGCCCGCCAACAGAAGTACGCGGAATCTGGCGGACCACAGGCGCGGATTTCGCATTAGTTTCTGTTGCGGAAGGTGGCGGAATTGTAGGGTTTCCGCAACAGAAACGCATTAACAGTGGACGCCCGGCGAGGTGATCCCGCAGTGCGGGGCCGGATCAGAAGGACAACAGGCCACGGCGGAAAGTGAGACCGAAACATGAAGTCGCTCCAAGGCCATTTTCTCGTGGCGACCCCCCATCAACTCGATCCCAATTTCGCCAGGGCGGTCATCCTGGTAGTTGGACACACCCGGCGGGCGGCTCTTGGTGTCATCGTGAATGATACCACCGAAAAACGCAGCCGCCTTCAGCAACGCAACTCCAGGTGGCGCCCCCCAGAAAAGGCAAGGCTCCACTTCGGCGGTCCAGTGACAGGGCCATGGATGGCCGTCCACACCAGCGCATCCTTGGGTGAGCGGCAACTCCTGCCGGGCGTGTTCTTTTCTGCCAAAGAGAGGAATGTGCTCTCGCTCATGGGACAGACGGAGCACCCGTGCAAGGTCTTCACCGGGTATGCCGGTTGGGGGCCGGGGCAATTGGATCACGAGGTGGAGCAGGGCACCTGGCGGGTTGTTCCCGCCACGTCCGAACAGATCTTTTCTGATTGCCGCGACCTCTGGGAGCAACTTTCGAGACAGGCTTCCCGGCTGCAACTGTGGACCATGTTCAACATCAAGCATATTCCGGCGGACCCGTCACTGAACTGAGAGATTGAGGGCGTCTTGTCGCGGTTCGTGGCGAACCCGTTACAAGAGCAGGAAGGTGAATCATGAGCGAGACGCTGCAATACCAAAGTCGCGGACCTGATGACTTGCTCGACCGCCGTGAACCGGCGCGCGTCAGCGAAGCCGGCCAGATCGACGATCCGCTCCGCATCTACCTGATGCAAATGGGCAAGATACCTCTGCTGAGCCGTCAAGAGGAAGTGGGGCTTGCCATGCGGGTCGAGCTGGCCCGCCGGCGGTTCCGGCGCACGGTGCTGGCCACGGATCTGGGCCTCCGCACCCAATTCCTGCAGGCAACCTTCGCGAAGCTCAAGGAGATCTCCGCACGCATGGACGAGCTGGGCCCGCAGATCACCGCACTCGACGGCTCTGCCGGGTCGGAAGATCGCCGGGCAAAGTTGCGCAACGAGCTGTGCCGCCTGATGCGGACGACGCGCGAGAGCCCGGCCACGCTCCGCCGCCGCATCGCTCGGGCCACGGCTTTCCTTGCCGAATACAAGGCCGCCAAAGACAGCCTTTCGGCCGGCAACCTCCGCCTGGTAGTCTCCATCGCCAAGCGATACCGCAATCGGGGCCTCAGCTTCCTCGATTTGATTCAGGAGGGCAACACGGGTTTGATGCGGGCGGTGGACAAGTTCGAGTGGCGCCGCGG
>JBEKCP010000535.1:0-4271 GCA_050014815.1 Thermoguttaceae bacterium
TCCCTTGGTGATTGGCGCGGCTGTGGCCACGGCCATCGCCGTGCCCGTGTGCGTTGCCAACTCCCACCATCGGGCGCCAGCCAGCCCTGCCGGAGGCGAATAAGCGGCTTGAGGCAGAGTTGCCAGCTCCCACCATCGGGCGCCAGCCAGCCCTTGAAGGTAGCCCTCGAACACGTTGGGTTGCAGGTTGAAGACCCGGCGGCGGCCGCCGCGTGGTATGTCCGGCACCTGGGATTCAGTATCCGTCGGGCTATCGACGCTCCGGTGGTGGCGCGGTTTCTGGCCGACAGCAGCGGGGCCGTGATGCTGGAGATCTACCGCAACCCCAAGGTGCCCGTGCCCTCGTACCCCGCGATGGACCCGCTCGTGTTGCACGTGGCCTTCATTTGCGACGACGTGGCCGGCGAGGCCGCGCGGCTCGTGGGTGCGGGGGCCGCGCTGGTAAGCGGCCCGGAGCGGATCGGCGAGGACGACCTGGCCATGCTCCGCGATCCGTGGGGCTTGGCGATCCAACTCGTCCGCCGCGGCCGACCGATGGTGTGAGAGGCCCGATTGCCTGGTCAACACCGTGAAGGGCTATGCGCAGCACGAGAAGGGAGTGCTCGAAGAAGTTACGCGGCTCCGCAGCCAGTGGGGCGCTGCAAAGACGGTCGACGACAAGGTGAAGGCATCGGCCGCATTGGAAGGGGGCCTGGCCCCGCTCCTGCTGGTCGCCGAAAAATATCCGGAGTTGAAGGCCAACGAGAACTTCCGGGACCTCCAGTACGAGTTGGCGGGCACCGAGAACCGCATCACCGTGGAGCGGTAGCGATACAACGACGCGGCCCGATCCTATAACACAACGGTGCGTCAATTCCCGGGGAGCGTGGTTGCTGGCATGCGGGGATTTGCCGCCGACGCCGTCTACTTCGAGTCCGCGCCCGCGGCCAAGGAAGCCCCGAAAGTGGACTTCGGAACCGATAAGTGACGCCTCTTGCCGCCCTCTTGTTTGTGGTACAATGGTCCGGCGAGGGGATTTCGATGGCAATTACCTGCCCGCGGTGCGGAGCGGGTTTGGACGTAACGTTATTCCAGTTCGGCCGCCGGGTCGAGTGCCGTTGCGGCGCCGAGGTTGCGTACCCCGGAGCGGACCTCCGCAGCGGCCATGTCTCGGCCGGTTCGGCGCAGCCAGGAAAGGGGCCTCCCATGTCGGAAGTGGAACTCGGCAAGATCACTCATTATTTCGGCAAGATCGGCGTGGCGGCCGTGGCGATTACCCAGGGCTCGCTGCGGGTCGGCGACACGGTGCACATCAAGGGGCACACCACCGACTTCACCGAGCGGGTCGACTCGATGCAAGTCGACAACCAGTCGGTCCAAGAGGCCGCGGCCGGCCAGAGCGTGGGGTTTCGAGTGGCGCAGCACGCCCGGCAGCACGACGTGGTGTATAAAGTCGTCCCCTAGCGGCTTTATTCATTCCAGCCGGACCGTCATTGGTTATTCCGGCGCGAGCTTGAACTCGTCGTCGCTGAGGTCGAAGCCCTCATGGCTGGGGGTGGACTCCGTGGTCGCCGGCGGCTGGACCGTGGCGGCCTGCGGCGAGGCCGCGGGCGGCGGCGCCTGGCCTGTGCTGGGCCGCTTGAGGAAAGCCGTCCAGCACATCGCCCCTTTCTGGTCCTTGTAATACAGGACCTCGACGATCTCCCACCCCTCCTGGCCGAGGCGATTGATCTCGATCAACAGGGATGTCTCGGTCTTACGGCTCTCGTAGCAGCATTCCCATTTCTGCTGACCCTGGATGCTGACGATCTTCGTCATCGAAGTTACCTCCCGGCCCGAATGGTTTACGGCCCAACACGAGCCCGAAGCGCCAGCGAGGGACCGAGCACGAAGAACCCTCGCTTGCGCGTCGGGCTGGTGTCGCCCACACAGCTCGCGGATACCTTGTCCATGAATAACCCCGGCGGGCGGGGTGTACAAGGGGGGAAGCGCGGGAAATGGCCTGAAGAACCGGAAAAGTCGCTATATACGACTCTTGTTATCCATCATTCCCACAACTCCCATAGCTATTATCTTATGGAAGCCCGCCATATTTCCGATTTCTGACCTATAGCAATTGGCGGCCTGCGAGCGCCGCAGGCTGACCGAGACGGTCATCGGCCCAGCGTCTCCACTAATATTCATCCTTCTTCTTGCGACGAACATGATCGACATGCCTCCTCTGGACGACCGCGTCCTCAGTGCCCTGGAGCAGAATCCTCACCTTCCCCCCCGCACACTCCGCTTCGAGACTAATGAGGGCCGCGTTACCTTGCGAGGCATCGTAGGGACTTACTTTCAGAAGCAGATGGCCCAAGAGGCGCTCCGGCACGTGGCGGGCGTACACGAGATCGCCAACGAAGTGGAAGTCTGCTGGCGGTAAACGCGAAGCGTCGCACTTCAGCCCGCGTGGGCCAGGAAAACGCCATGGCACCAGTCGCGGCGAGCCGCAACTGGTGCCATGCGCCGTTCGCATCATGCTGTCGTCACACACGTTCCGCGCTATCGCGGTAGGCGGGGATCGCAGCCGCCCATGACGGCCTCCTGCCGCGTCTCGTACGTCGGGAAGCGGTCTTCCACCGCCGAGCCGCACAGCACGCGGCGGTTCCGCGGGGATAAACCGCACAGCCTCAACAACCCGTCGTGCTCCTGGAGTTGCTCGTAGAGCCGGATCAACTCTCCGACCAGATGGCTGTCGAGCAACTGGACATCGTCCAACTCCAAGACGATCCGGTAGATGAAGTGTCTCTGGGCAAGCTCCCAGACTTCGTCCGCCAGCGGCGGAGGGTTGGCCGGGTCGAGGTCCAGATTCCGCACCCGGACGAGCAACCACTCGGGGCCGCGCTGGACGTCGAACTCGCAGCCGGCTCGAGCTTCCACCATGATATGCTCCTTCGCGAGGGGCTGAGCCCTACAGCCCCCACAAAACGTCCTATTGGTTAATGTAGCAAGTTCCGCCGAATTGGCAATGCCCCTGCACGGGGGCCAGTGCTAACAGCCCCGTAGCACGGGCATCGCTGCGCGAGGCGTCCATTTAGTCCCAGTCCAACAACAACTCCCCTCTCCCCTGACCAACCTTCGGTCGGTGCCCGGAGAGGGGCCGGGGGTGAGGGGTGCCGCGGCCAAAACGCGGAGTTGTTCCTGGACGGGTTCTTAGAACAACCGGCCTTGAGGATTTTCATCGCCTTCCGCCATGGGACTGAGCCCCAGGTGCTCGAAGGCGGCGGGCGTCAGCCGCCGGCCCCGTGGCGTCCGGACCACCAGTTCGGTCCGCAAGAGAAACGGCTCGACCTCGTCGATGAGCGTGTCGGGGGCCAGGTTCATCGTGTGGGCGACGGCCTCGACCCCGACCGGCCCCCCGCCGAACACCCGGGCAATCGTCTCCAGGTACTTGCGGTCCTGGGGGTCCAGTCCGCGGGTGTCGATGCCCTGCATTTGCAGGGCGTCGCGGGCGACGACGAGCGTGATCCGGCCGTCGGCCCGGCTCTGGGCATAATCGCGGACCCAGCGGAGCCGGTTGTTGGCCAGGCGCGGGGTGCCGCGGCTCCGCTGGGCGATCTCGAGGGCCGCCTGATCGACGATCTTGACCCGCAGCTTCCCCGCGCTGCGGCGAACGATCTCCGAGAGTTCCTCGACCGAGTAGAACTCCAGGTGCTCCCGCATCTGGAACCGGTCCCGCAGCGGCGCCGACAAGAGGCCGGTGCGGGTCGTCGCCCCGATGAGCGTGAACGGCTTGAGGTGGATGGCGATGGTCCGGGCGTTGACCCCTTCGCCGAGCGTCACGTCGATGCG
This sequence comes from Thermoguttaceae bacterium, assembly GCA_050014815.1. Lineage (GTDB taxonomy): Bacteria > Planctomycetota > Planctomycetia > Pirellulales > Thermoguttaceae > JBEKCP01. The sequence continues at coordinate 3,811 of JBEKCP010000535.1, forward strand.
GAAGTCCTCCATGGCCGGGTAGAGGAACTCCTCGACCGCCTTGGGCAGCCGGTGGATCTCGTCGATGAAGAGGACCGATCGCTCTTCGGCGTTGGTCAGGTAGGGGATGAGGTCCTTGGGGGCGGCCAGGACGGCCCCGCTGGCCAGTTGGCAGGGCACGCCGAGATCGCGGGGGATGCAGGTGGCGAAGGTGGTCTTGCCCAGTCCGGGCGGGCCGTCGAAGAGGATGTGTCCCAGCGGCTCGCCCCGCTTGGCCGCCGCGTCCACCGCGATCTCCAGCCGGGCGAAGACATCCCGCTGCCCGATCATGTCCCGCATCCGCTGCGGGCGCAGATCGCGGTCCTCGTCGACGGGTTCGGTTTGGGATTGCAGGATGGGTTCGCGGGACATAGTCGTGGTCGGGTGGAGCAGTAAACGGGCGCTCAAAAGTAATAGTATACCAAGTGCGTTTCAACACGGCG
>JBEKCP010000536.1:0-4270 GCA_050014815.1 Thermoguttaceae bacterium
GCCCAAGGAACTGTGCAGCAAACCAATGGGAATCTTCAGGTCTTGCACCAAATCGCGAGCGAAGAAATAGCCAACCGCCGTGAAATCCTTCACTGTCTCCGGCGAACAGACGACCCAACTACCGGTCACGTCCGGGAGCGGTCTCTTTCCAAGTTTCTGTGCGACACAGAAATGCCGGATTTGCGGAAAGCGTGCCGTCGCCGCCTCCTGTTCCCAGTTCAGATTCAGATCTTGCCCACCCCGCGGCCCGAGTTGGCGTTCCATGTTGGACTGCCCGCTGCAGACCCACACATCGCCGACCAGAATATCCTTGATCGCGACCGTGGTTGTTCCGGCAACGACCATCTCGTGGGGCCCGCCCGCCTGCAACGGATCGAGTTTCACCATCCACTTTCCCGTTGCGTCGGCGGTGGTTTCCTTCGATTGGCCGGCAATTGTCACGCGGACCGTTTCGCCCGGCTTGGCCGTCCCCCACACTGGGGCCGCGATCTCGCGCTGCAACACCATGTGGTCCGAGAAAACCGCCGGCAGCGTCACCTGGGCATGAATCGTGCTCGCAAGCAATAAGGCAACAGCGGCAATAGACATGGAGGGGAATATCCTCTTGTTGATGATGCCCAGCCAATCGAGAGAGAAGTCGCCCACGATCCGTCGTCGTTCACGCGAATCGATGAGTTGACCGACATCGAAACTCGCGCTGTTCTTTCTGCCCACGCTCTTCGTTCGTGTCTTCATGCTCAATACTCCTTCCATTTCCGGCGGACAAATCCGAGTGACGAACTCCGCCTCGCGCCTGCTACACTTCGGCCGGCAGTTCATAGGGCTTCCGCCGCGGACGGTCCAGGTAGGTGTTGGCCTCGGCATCGTCGGGAAAGGTCTCCTTCACGGGATCCCATTTCAGCCGGCGGCCGAGCCAGCGGGCGATGTTGCCCAGGTGGCAGACCGTTGCCGAGCGATGGCCGGCCTCGGCGTGGGCAACCGGTTGCTGCCGCGTGCGCATGCACTCGAACCAGTTGCCCATGTGGTTCGTGCTCTTGGTCAGCCGGATCTCGCCCTCCCGGATCGGTTCCTTGGCGATCTCGGGCGGGTCGGACGCGCACGAGCCCCGGTCGATCGTGATCCGGCCCTTTTCGCCGATGAAGACCGCGCCGCCGCGCGGGCCGTTGGCCAGTTCCATGACGATGTCGCCCGGGTAGCGGAAGAAGACCTTCGGCTTGGCGCAGGCGGCGTTTCCCTTCGCGTCGCGCGAGAGCTTTTCGCCTTCAACCCAAACCTCGATCGGACCGCCGGCGTCCATGCCCAGCGCCCATTGCACCTGGTCCAATCCATGCGAGCCCCAGCCGGTCATCTCGCCGCCGGAATAGGGGCGGAACGAGATCCAGCCCGGCTTCGCCCGCGGACGGTACAAGTCGTCGTTGTACGGCACGACCGGAGTGGGGCCGCACCACATGTCCCAATCGAGCCCGTCCGGGATGGGCTGGGCCGGCAGATCACATTCCCAAGGGCTGGGATAGTTGAAGGCGATGATCCGCGTGATCTTGCCGATGCGGCCGTTACGGACCAGCTCGCAGCCGAGAAGATTCTCCCGTTGCGACCGCTGCTGGCTGCCGGTTTGCAGCACGCGTTTGTAATTCTTCACGGCGTCGCTGATGAGCCGGCCCTCGCGGATGGTCAGCGTCAGCGGTTTTTCGGCGTAGACGTCCTTGCCCGCCTGGCAGGCATGGACGCACACCAATGCCCGCCAGTGGTCGGTCGTGGCCGTGGTGATGGCATCGACGTCCTTGCGGTCCAGGACCCTGCGATAATCCTGATAGGCATCGCCTCGACCCTTGGCGATCGCTTGGGCGCGCGGCAGATTGACGTCGGCCACGGCCACGAAACGGCCGAGCCTTGCGGCCCCGCCAAACACACCCGATCCTTGGCGGCCGACCCCGATCCCGGCGATGCCAATGCGGTCGTTGGGGCCGGGCTTGCCCGGTGCGGCCAACACGCCGTCGGGAATCAGGTATGGCAGGGCGATGCCCGCCGCGGCGCCCCGTAGCACCGCACGCCGTGAAATGGCAACGGATTGGTTCATCTTACAGTCTCCTAAGACAATAGGTTCGATACACTGAGCGCGCGTCAATGAATAAGTTACCGTAAATGCAGCAGGCACACGCCGTGTGCCGTCCGCCAATAACGGCACACGGCGTGTGCCTACTACTTTCGAATTCCGCAAGTAGTTGTTTGACAGCGCCCAACCCCGGAAAACGCAATCGCTCTGGCCATGCGGCAGACTCCTGAATTACTACTGGCCGGTGTTCGGCTGCGCGGCCGGGACGTCGATGATCTCCAGGTTCTCCGCCGAACCATCCAGTGTCATCACAATGACCGTATCGACCCATTGCCGCTTGGCGGCGGGGACGGTCACGCTGACGCCGTCTCCTGCGTTGCGACCGGAACGGTACCAACCGTGGCCCGCTACGGCCGGACGATGATCGACTTCGATTTCAGGATCACTTCTTTTTTCGACTGTTTCGCGCCGGACCGGTCCGTCCACTCCAGCAAGATCGGCCCCTTGGATTCGAGACCGGTGATCGCGGGGAAACCGGGTTGCACCACATGCATACCCAACAGGCGTTTGCCGGCAATGACGCGAACCGTCAACGGTGACTGTTCCGTATCCGGCAAAGCTAATTGCACGACCGGCCTGCGGTCTTCCGTCTTGCCGTAGAGCACCTGCACTCCGCCCTCGGTGTCCGCGACGAACAGATCCGGCGCGCCGTCCTCATTCAGGTCAACCACAGTTCCCGCCTGAACGCCTTGGCCCATCGCCTTGGCGGCTGGCTCGTCGAGCGAACCGAGATCAAGAGTCCTGCCATAGCCGAAACATCCGAACCCCCGGTTAAAAAAGATCTTCGGGGCGAAACCCGTCCGGTACAGAAGCGCGACCCCCTGACGGCCGTCGCGATTGATATCGCAAGCGACCGTGTTCACGACCGGCGTACCGTTCAACGTGCCGTGATATTCCAACTCCGCAGTGTCGCCCAGCATGTCGTTCCACGTATCGCCGAAGCGCCGCGACAACATCGTCGTGCCGGTTTCCCCGGAAACCACGAGGTCCAACAGGCCGTCGCCGTCATAATCGCCCGCCACGGCTGAGGACGGTAGTCCCTTGAGCGGCAGCGTTGTCACCACTGCCGGCTTGAATCCGTCGCCTGCGGCTGTCCAACATGCCAGTCCACCGGCATAGAACTGGACGATATCAGGAAGACCTTTATCGCTGATGTCGGCAACCAGGCAGTAACCGCCGCCGCCGAGTTTCTCCAGCGCCGCCTTGGCAGGCGCGTCGGCCACCGGAGTGATCGTCCATTTGCCTTGTGAATCCGCGGCCAGAATGACCGGACTTCCCGGCGTACCGGCAACGAGACGCGCGGTTTTGCCGCGCCCGGATGAGAGCACGCTTAACGAATAACACTTCCCGTCCAACGCAGCGAGGCTCTTGGGCGCGGCGAAGGAGCCGTTCTCGTTCTGCAACGCCGCCACGACCTCTTTGCCATTCCACGACACGAAGTCGAGCCGTCCGTCACCATTCACATCCACGACGACGGCCTGACGGGACTTGGTCAGGAGGCCGAGTTTTGCAGTTACTTCCTCGATCCCGGACGCGCCTTGCTTGAAAACCTGATCCCCGGCCTCCGACAAAACGATGACGACGGGGTGACCATCCCGCTGGAGGTCTGCCGCGAGGCAACCGGCCGCCGCTCCGCGTAGTTTTCCGGCACTTTGCCCGGCGCCCCACTGACTCTCGACCGTTATCGGGAACGCGGCATTCGGATTCTCGACCGCGTACTTCACCGCATCCACCATCCGCCGGGCCGTTCCGGCCCACACGGCCAAGAGATCAAATTCGTCTTTGTCCAAGGCGAAGGTGGTACCGTTTTGATAGACGGCAAACCACCGTCGGTTTACCATGAGCGCCCCGTAATGCTTTCGGCCGGCCCCGGCGCCGGCCGCGGCTGTTGATGCGGCGGAGTAGTTGCCGACAAACAGGATCGCCGCGGCGCGCGTCTGGCCGACGGCATCTTTCAGCTCATTGAGCACTGAGTCGGGCGTGTCCGAGATGTCGAGCGTGAAATCCTTCGCGGCCGGCGCAGCGCCTTTCAGGGAAGCGACCACGCGAGCTTTCACCGTCGAATCGCCGACGGGGCCGGTTACTTCCAACGAGATGATCTGCTCCGACGCCTTCACCAGATCGGCGGGTGTGAATTTCGGGTTGATGAGGCCGTAG
>JBEKCP010000537.1:0-4264 GCA_050014815.1 Thermoguttaceae bacterium
CGGCCCTGCGCGACCACTCCTTCTCCGCCGCGCCCGAAAAGCAGCCTTCCCGTCGCGGCAAGGTGCTCGGCTTCATCGGCGCCAAAGGGGGCGCGGGCACGACCACCACGGCCCTGAACGTAGCCCTGGCCCTGCGCGCATCGGGAAGATCCGTCGCCATTGTCGAGATGCGGCCCTACATGGGCACGCTGGCCCAGCATCTCGGTGTTGTGGCGTCGCTGAACATCGAGCGGCTCTTGGACTGTCAACACCCGGGAGACATCAACGCGCGGACCTTGAGCAATTGCCTGACGCCCCACCCGACGGGCATGCGACTGCTGCTGGCCCCGCCCAGCTTCAACGATCAGCGTGAAATCACCGCGCAACAGGCCGAAGAAATCCTCAAAGTGCTCTCCAGCATGGCGGAGTACGTGATTGTCGACTTTCCTTGCCAGCCCACGGGGGCGGTCAGGGCCGGCCTGCGCTGCTGCAATTTCGTCATCCTGGCCGTTGAGTTGGAGGCCACCTGCCTGGCCTCAGCCCAGGCGGTGCTCAAGGGGCTCAACTCTTGGGGAGTTGGGGGCAACTCCGTCGGCGCAGTGCTGCTCCACCACCGGGCGGGCGGCTCGTTGATGAGCCTGGAGTACGCCCGCATGCACCTGAACTGCCGCATCATCGGCGTGATCCCGCCGGAGCAAGACCTCACTGTGGCAGCGGGGAAGACCGGGCAGCCTTTGGTGCTCTCCCACCCGCAAAGCAACGCCGCCGTGGCCCTGACCGAACTGGCAACCCGGCTGATGGCCGACCAGGTGCCGGCCCCGGTATTTCAGGAAACACTAAACAGCAACACACCCTGGTAAGAACACCGGACCAGACCGGCCGCGTCCAGGCCACGCTCGGAGTCAAGAAGGGCTTTGGCAGGTTCTTCAAGCTCTGGCCGAGCAAGATGGGGAAGCAGTTGCCAATATCGCAGAAGAAGCTCGTATCAACATCAGGAGTTATCACATGAGTTCCAGCACGCAACCCGAGAACGCCGTTCTCCAGCGCCCCGCCCCTTGTCGCACGCCTGCCGTGCTGTGCATCGACGACGACCCGCACGTCTCCGAAGTTATCCAGGATTGGCTGGCGGCCTATGAGGTGAAACTGCTGAAGGCGTTCTTCGGCACGCAAGGCATCTGGATGGCGGCCATCCAGATGCCCGACGTGATCATTACCGACCTGCGCATGCCCCAAGGGGACGGCGCTACGGTCATCGAGTGCCTCAAGCGGAACGTGCAGACCGCCGCCATCCCCATCATCGTGCTGACCGCCCGGCACGAGCCCGGGCTGCAACGCGATATCGAGAGGATCGGGGCGTCGAGGTATCTGACCAAGCCGATCCATTGCAACGACCTGCTCGGCGAGTTGCAGCGGCATATCGAGGTCCGACCGAAGCCGCTGGAGGAGCAGTAGACAGCCTCAGGGCGTGCCACCCCGGATGGTCAACTAGTTCGCGGATCGCCGGGACTTTCCCCAGCGCGCAACCCGCACAACCGGCAGGATCGGCAGAAACCCGAAGAAGTGGTTGGGGCCGGAGTTGAACCGGCGACACCCGCGTTTTCAGCGCGGTGCTCTACCAGCTGAGCTACCCAACCGCCGGAAGACCATAATATAAGCGCCTGAGGGCCGTTGTCAATTCGGGCGCGAAAAGGGGACAGGTCCAATTCGTGCCAAGCACCCGGAGGGCCGCTGTGCGGCAAATTGGACCTGTCCCCTTCTTCCGCCGCCTTCCTTGACGAACTCCCTGCCAGCGGACTATCATCGGCGCATGCTCTCCGCCAAGCAATTCGTCGTCATGTTGGAAGAGAAGGACCTGCTCCCCCCCGAAGTCCTCGGTGCCCTGCGGAGCATGATTCGACACGCCGACGAGCCGCCCAGCGCAGAGGCGCTGGCCGACTGGCTGATCGAGCACAGGAACCTGACGCGGGCTATGGCCCAGTGGCTGCTGGCCTCGGCCGAGCGTCCGCCCGAACTAGATACCGAGAAACCGCCGGGGGCGGGGGGCGCTGGCCAAAAATCCCCTGACAAAGGGCATATGGCTAGCCAAGCTGGAGGGGGTGTGCCGAAGGCAGGTTCCAAGCCGACCCCGCCCGGTGGGCGGCCATCACCCCTTCCGCCTGTGCCGCCTCCGGCAGGAACGGGGAAGGCCAGCGGGCCGCCGGCTGCGGGCGGCTTCGGGCTAATGGACGAGTTGCCGCCGCTGGAGGCCGGGGAGAGAGGTCTGCTCGATGCGATGCTGCCGGCCGGGGGGATCGACGAAGGGGAGGAACTGCCCCGCCTGCCCCACTCCCGTCGTCGTCGCGGTTACCTGCGGCGGTTCTTCAAGGGGCTGTGGCGGTTCTTGCAGGAGCCGCGGAGGTCGATCAGGCAGTGGTCCCGGCGGCGGTCGCAAGTGGTCCGGATCGAGCCGGTCGATCCGCGGAAGGTCAGGCTGCTGGTCGCGTCTTGGGCGGTCGCCGTCGCCCTGGTTGCCGCCGCCTTAGGCGTGCTCTGGTACCTGACCCCACCCGCCTCGGATGAATTGTACCAGAAGGCCGACGTTGCCTACGACGAGGGCAAGTACGCCGAGGCGGTCGAATTGCTCAGTCGCTACTTGAAGGAATACCCGAACCGGGCGCGCGCCCCGGAGGTCCGCGTGCGGAAGGGCCTGGCGGAGCTTCACGAGGCTGCCGAAGCGTCGCAGGCCGGCGGCGATTGGAAGCCGGCCTACGAGGTGGCCCAATCGCTGATGAAAACGTTGCCCGACGAGCCGCTCTATCCGGACTCGCAGAAGGAGGTCGGGGCGGTGCTGGGGACCATCGGCGAGGGGTTGGCCCGGCAGGCGGCGGAACACCCGACCTCGGGCCTGGTCGACCAGGCCCGTCGCATCGTCGGAATGATCGAACTGAACACTCGCGAGCCGATGCGGCCGTCGCAGGCCCTGGCTGAAATCGCCCGGCTGCTGGAGGGGAGCCAACGGCAGATCGACCGCCAGGGGGACCTGGAGGAGGCGATCGGGGCCGTCCGGGAGGCATTGGACAAGAAAGACGCGTTGGCGGCCTATGCCGCCCGAAACGCCCTGGTTGCCCGACATCCGGACCTGGCCGACCAGGGGCGGCTGGAAGAGGTCCTCCGCGGCGCGGCCGAGTTGCTCGCAAAGGCGGTGCAAGTGATCCCTGCCAACCGGCCGGCCTCGACCGGGGAGCGGCCCGCGGGCATTCTGGCCTCGCGGGCGATGGCGGTGCGGACCCTCCGGGGCGAGACGCCCCGCGGGCAGCCGGGCCCGCGACGCTGCCTCTTCGCCGCCGCAGAGGGCGCGGTCTACGCCGTGGACGCGGCGACCGGCCGGCTCGTCTGGCGGCGGTTCGTCGCACCGCCGTCGACCGACGCCAAGTCAGTTCCTGCCCTTTCGATCTCAACGCTCGGAAACGATCCCGACGACGATGTCCTGGTCACCGACCGGCTGCACAACGAGATCCTGCGAGTCGAGGGGTCCAGCGGCCGGCTCGTCTGGCGGCAGGTCCTGGAGGAGCCCATCGCCGCGGAGGGCGTCCGAGCGGGCAATCGGTTGTTAGTGCCAACGGAGAAGGGGCGGCTGGTCTTCATCGATCTCTTGACGGGGGCTTCACCCGGCCGCATCGAGTTGCCCCAATCGCTCCACGTGCCGCCGGCTGTTGACGCCGAGCGATCGCTCGTCTTCCAGGTGGCCGATCAATCGACCCTGTACGTGCTATCGACTTCCCCCTCCGGGCACCAACCGGAGGATGGTCGCGGGAGAGGCACCCGCGACGACCATGCTGCGCACGGTGCCCGACCCGGGGGTGAGGGCTGGGCGTGCCGGCAGGTCTTCCACTTGGGGCAACAGCCCCGCGCCGTGGCGGCGCCGCCGGTCGTGGCCGGCGACTACTTGCTGGTAGTCGTCAACGAGGGCCCCAACGACGCGACGCTACGGGTCTTCGGCCTCGGACCGCCGGGAGTTTGGCAAGGCCCCCTCAAGCCCGTCCAGCACGTCCGGCTGAAGGGTCGCGTCACGACGGCCCCGCTCGTGCGTGGCCGGCGGGTCGCCGTGGCAGGCGTCCAGGGCAATCTCGAACTGTTTGAAATCAAACCCTCCGGCGACCATCCGCCGCTGGAAGTGCTGGCCCGGAGCGAGCTGTTTGGCAAAGAAGAGGCCACGCACTACTTGTTGGCCCGGGACAACGAGTGGTGGGTGGCCGACTCGCAGTTGGCCCGCTACGAGATCGAGGGCGACCACGGCCGCCTGGTG
>JBEKCP010000538.1:0-4262 GCA_050014815.1 Thermoguttaceae bacterium
GCCCAGGCTGAGTGGCGCACTGCTGGGGATCGCCTGCGGGCTGATCCTGAGCGATCTCTTGCATCATTTCCTGGTGCTTCCCTTGACCGTAGGCGACACGAGATGGCATTGGCCTTGAAGCCAAAGGGGCCGTAGACGGCGACGTGGCCCGTAGACCTTGGCAACTTCCGGCAATCGACGATGCGGCTGCGTCCGGCCTGCGCCAATCCCGCCCGCCCGCTGAGGCCGTTCGGGCACGCCTTGGGCGTGGTGTAGAGGGCCGTGGCGCAGTAAAATCAGAGATGGCTTGACGTTGATCGCTCCGGCCGGGCGGCGTCGGGAACCTTGGTGGCGTACAAGCATCACGGAGATCGCCTAAAGACTGGATGCAACGGAATTGCTCGGCATCGTGTGTCACGGCGACCCTAGTTGACAGAGAACGCGCGTTCTTTACAATGTGGGGATGCGCACCCATGGAAAAACCATGCCGAAAAGAACGAGTTCAGCCTTGCCGGTTACTACAGATGCTGCACGGCGGCTGCGAGATGATGTGGGCCGTCTCGGGCGCAGGGCGCAACTACACCTTTGTTTTGCCCGCGCGGCCCGACATCCACGTCGAGATGTTGGACGGCGAGAAAACGATGAACGGCAATAGCGCCTCCACGCCGAAGCTCAAGCGGGTTCTGGGCCTGGGCAGCCTGTTGGTCTATGGCATGATCATCATGCAGGTTGCGGCGCCGCTGCCCATCTTCGGCTTGCTGGAGCAGCGTTCCAACGGTCATGCGGTGACCACCATCCTCGTTGCCATGGTGGCGATGGCGATTACCGCCGTCAGCTACGGCCGCATGGCCAGACTCTATCCGGCGGCCGGGTCGGCCTACACCTACGTCGCCCGCACCATCAATCCGCACCTGGGCTTCCTCACCGGCTGGTCGATGTTCCTCGATTACCTGATCATTCCGCTGATCAGCGCCATCATCATCGCCAACGCGACGGAAGAAGTCGTGCCGGTACCCTTCTTCGTGCGCTCGCTGGTGATCGTCGTCGCCATGACGACGCTGAACCTTTACGGCATCCGCGCCACGATCCGCGCCAACGCCATCCTCCTGGCGGTCACTTCGGGCGCGATCGTCCTGTTTTTCGCGTTCGCCTGGCGCTGGCTGTTTGCCAACGAGGGCTGGAGCGGGCTGGTCTCTCTGCACCCGGTGTACAACCCGGCGACCTTCAGGAGCTGGGACGTCCTTGCCGGCATCTCCCTGGCCGCCATGAACTACATCGGCTTCGACGGCCTGACCACGCTGGCGGAAGACTCGGTCAACCCCAAGCGCGACATGATTCTCGCCACAGTGCTGATCGTGATCGTCACCGGGGTGCTCAGCGCCGTGGAGCTTTACTTTCTGCACCAGGTGATGCCCGCGCCTGACTGGAATGCGATGACGGACACGGCGCGGGACAACGCCTACCTTGCGGCAATGCAGACGGTCGGCGGCCGGCCGCTGTTCATGACTTTCTGCATCGTGATGAGCGCCAGCCAGTTCGGATCGGCTTTCAGCGTGCAGGTCAGCGCCGCGCGGCTGCTGTACGGCATGGGCCGCGACAATGTGCTGCCTCGCGCCGTCTTCGGCTACCTCAGCCCGCGCCGCGGCAACCCGAGCTGGAACATCATGTTTGTCGGCGTGGCGGCCTTCGTGGGCAGCGTCCTCATCCCCTTCGACGTTGCCTGCGCGCTGCTGACTTTCGGGGCCTTCGTCGGCTTCATGGGCGTCAATGCGTCAACGGTGATCAGCTACTACGTTCGTCCGCCGCAGGGCCACCGCCGCAGTTTCGGCCGGGACGCCGCGCTGCCGGCCTGCGGCTTCCTGCTGTGTGTGCTCTTCTGGCTGAGCCTGTCCAATCTCACCAAGCTGGTGGGCGGCGGCTGGCTGCTGTTGGGCCTTGTGTACTGCGCTTTCAAGACGGGCGGGTTCAGGCGTCGGCCGCTGCTCTTCGACTTCAGCGAGGACTGACCCGACGGCAGGCAATCCATGGCAACCAAGAAGATCATGACTCCCAAAGAGCGCATCCTTGCCGTGCTGAACGGAAAACCCCCGGACCACGTGCCGCTGACGACCTGGTGTTTCGGTTTTCCGGCGCCACCGCACCTGCGATGGCAAACCGACGGAAGAGACGTGCCTTTCTGGTACACGAAGCGTCTGGAGCACATCCACACGCTCCCGCATCCGTGGGATCTGGAAGACGAGATGAAGCGTGCCGAGGCATGGCTGTCGCTCGGCATCGACGACGTGTTGGAGGTGTCCGTGCCCTGGAGCCAATCGCCGGAGGTGCTGGTGAAGGACACCGTGATTCCGGCGGGCACGCCCGGCGGTGACGCCCGCAATCCGGTCATGGTGCGCGAGTACCAGACGCCCGCGGGCGGCCTGCGCCACGCCGTCAAGCGGACCGAGCCGGATCCGCCGGGCTGGGTCATTCAGCCGGATCATGTGGCGCTCTTCGAGGACCTCAATGTTCCCCGCGCGGTCGAGCACCTGGTCAGCCGCGAATCGCACGTATCGGCCATCCAATACGTGTTCGCCCCGCCGGGCCCGTCGCAATGCCGGTGGTTCGCCGATCGCATGGCGCGCATGCAACCTTTTGCGGATATTAAAGGTCTGCCGGTTCAAGCCTGGACCGCCTTCGGCATGGATGCCGCCGTGTGGATGATGGGGGCCCAGGGTGCCGTCATGACGGCCATGGATGCACCTCAGGCGTTCGGCCGGCTGCTCGACACCATTTTCGCGACCGATTACACGCGCACGGAACTGGCGGCGATGCATCCCGGCGTGGACATCGTTTGCCAGCGCGGCTGGTATTCGTCAACCGATTTCTGGTCTCCGCGGCTTTTCGACCAGTTTGTGTTCCCGTACGTCGCCCAGCTTGCCGACCTGGCCCATCGGCAACACAAGAAGTTCGCCTATGTCATGACCACGGGCGTGGAACGGCTCGGGCCGCGCCTGGCCGACGCGGGCGTGGACCTGCTGTACTTTCTCGATCCGATCCAGGACAGGATCACGCTGGGAAAGGCACGGGATCTTCTGGCCGATCGCATGACGCTGGCCGGCGGCACGAATGCACTGAGCCTGAAATCCGGTGAATCGGATCGGATTAGCGATGAAGTTCGCCGGGCAATCAACCTGCTCGGGCCGACCAACCGCTTCATCTTGCACCCGGTGGACGCCCTTTTCCCGGACACACCGTGGCCCGGCGTTCAGCAAATGATCGAAACGTGGAAACAGTGTCAAGGGCTTTGACGACACCACTGGATGGCCGGCTATGGCCATGTCGGCCGTGAAATCAAGAAGTGGGCCATGCTTTGCGGGCCAAGCCTCAAACTTCTGGAAACTGGTTGACCAAGACGATCCGTAGAGGAAAGACCATGCTTCAGACATTCCTGGCAACTTGGACTGCGATTGCATTGGCCGCCGCACCAGGGGAAAGTTGTGCGACGGGCAGAATCCCCTTGCAGGACGGTTGGACCCTGCAATCGTCGGTGCTCGTTAAGGAAGCCGGCGATGCGATTTCAACGGCCGGTTTCAATCCCGAACAGTGGTACGCCGCCACGGTCCCATCGACGGTGTACTGCGCCCTTAGGAAGCGAGGCGTCTATCCCGACGTCCGGATCGGCCTGAACAGTTTCAAGGTCCCCGATGCCTCCGACACGTTCAACCGCAAGCACGATCTGGCCCGCTACAGCCACCTCCCCGGCAATCGCAATCCCTGGACCGATCCCTACTGGTACCGCTCCGTATTTCGCCTGCCGCCGCTGGACGCCGATCAGCGCGTCTGGCTCAACTTCAACAGCATCAACTATCGGGCCGAAGTCTGGCTCAATGGCCGTAACGTCGCTGGGCCGAGGAACATGGCCGGCATGTTCCAGCGGTTCTGTTTGGACGTCACGAATGAGGCAGTGGCCGGAACCAACGTGCTGGCGGTCAAGGTCTTCCAGGTCGATCACGTCGGCGAGCCGGACGCGCAGCTCGAGGTCTTCGGCCGCGACCGCGGGTTCTTCAAGGAGATCATGAAGGACATGACCGAGGTCATGTCCATCGGCTACGATTGCATGGCCACGGTCCCTGATCGCAACATGGGAATCTGCCAGGAGGTGTGGGTCGAAACCACGGGTCCGGTGGTCATTCGCGATCCGTTCATCGTGGCCGACTTGCCCCTGCCCAAGAAGGATCAGGCCACGCTAGGCATCTCTGCCGAACTGCGTAACGGCAGCGCGCGGGCGGTTGGGGGTGTTCTGA
>JBEKCP010000539.1:0-4249 GCA_050014815.1 Thermoguttaceae bacterium
CCTTGGGCGAGGCCTCGGCCACCAGCAGCGTGCCGCCGTCGAGCATGACGAAGAGCTTGCCGTCGGCCAGCGTCAGGCCGCCGCCGACCGCCAGGCCCTTCTCGTCCCACTTGACTTCTCCCGTTTCCAGATCCAGGCACTTGAGGCTGCCCTTGTTGCCCTGCTGGCCGTGGACGCCGTAGATGCACCCGCCGGAAAGGACGCAGGTCTGGCAATGGTTGAACATCTGCTTGTTCTCCCAGACCTTTTCGAGGCTGCCGCCTTCCAGCTTCAGAAGGGCGCAGCCGTGCCCGTAGCCGCTGGAAATGAAGATCTTGTCTGCGGAGACGAGCGGCGTGGCGGCATTTACGCCGTGGGCGGTCTCCCACGAGTACTTGGCCGCCGGCTCGCCTTTGGCCAGGGTATAGATCGCCAGGCCGGCGCCGTTGAAGGAAGTGACCAGCTTGTCGCCGGCGCGGCTGAAGACGACTGCCGAGGCATAGCCCGCGGTGTCCGACCCGGCCTTCCAGACCAGGCTGCCCGTCTTCTTGTCCAGCATGAAGACCACGCCGAGGTCCATGATCACCTTGTCGCCGAGGACCAGCGGCGAGCCGGACAGTGCCCAGCCGCCGCGTTTCACGCCGAATTCATCGACCTTCCTGGACCACTGGAGTCGGCCGTCGGCCGCGTCGAGGCAGAGGAGGTTGTGGTCGTTATTGAGCGCGAAGACCAGTCCGTCGGCGACGGCGGGCGTGGCCGTGGTTTCGCCGCCCTTGCCCTTGCTGCCGGCGGCCGGGTAGCGCCAGAGGGTATCGCCCGTGTCCGCATCCAGGCACCACACGGCCCCATCGCCCTGAGTGTACAGGTGTTTGCCGGCAACGGCCATGCACGAGTGGCCGGTCCCCACGCTTTTCTTCCAAAGCACTTTCGGACTGTCGCCGGACCAGGGCCTGAGGTTCTTGTCGGCCGAGGTGTTGTCGCGGTTGGGGCCAAGGTAGCACGGCCAGTCGGCCGCCCTTGCCGTCACCAGCCCGAGGGCAATGCAAAGACTCGATAGCAATGGCACACGTCGCGTGATCATGAGAAGCTCTCCCCGTGTCTTGAGAACGGCAACTGTCCACGGCGTTCCCGACCTTGCGACACCTGCCGGAACGCCACGGCGGCAGGAGCGCACAACGTGGTCAATATTGACCTGCGGGACCGGTCTTGTCAAGTGCCGCAGTCAGGCGGGGGCGGCCGGCGGCGGGTAGCCCGCGGCTTTGTAGGTCCCGCTTGCCGAGCGGGACTCCACGAGGAAAGTCCCGCTCGGCAAGCGGGACCTACACGCTCCGCGTCACGGCGACTTCACCTTCGCCGGGTCGTTCTTCCAGCCGTACTGCTTCTCGAACTCGGCCCCGGAGAGGGTCAGGTACTCGCCCCCGTCGGTCAGGGCCACGTAGCGGAGGTCGTTTTCCAGGCTTGGCGAGCCGCGGTAATGGCCCTCGGGCGAGAACAGGGCGTAACGGTCGTCGGGCATGGCGATGGCGGTCACAAGCGGCCGGCCGCTCGTGACATCCCACTGGCGGGCCGGGCCGTTCCCGCCGGCCCAAACCGTTCGTCCGCCGGGCGTGTAGGCCAGCCCGTCGATGCTGCCGGTGCCCGTGTCGATAATGCGCAACAGTCTGCCTGTGTCGCCATCGTAGAAGATGATCTGGCCCGCCTTGTTGCCAATGGCGAGCGTGCGATCGTCGGGAGAATACCCAGCGCATAGAACCTCAGGCAGCAAGTTCTTGCGTTCCAAGCAGAACAACAGCTCTCCCGACGTACCGTCCCAAATGCAGTTGTGTCGATCGGCGATCGCAAGCAACTTCGTGCCGTCTCTAGACCATCGAACCGCTGCTTCCCAGCCCCGCCAGTCGGTCTTAACGGAGCGAAGAAGTCGAGCCGATTCCACATCCCACAGGCCAGTTGAACTGTCACCGTGAACAAACAACAACTTGCTGTTTGGTGACCAATCGCAGTGAATATTGGAATCCTTTTCGCCCAGAGTGCCGAGTCTAACGCCGGTACGCCCATCGAAGATTGTCACGATCTTTTGGGGGCCTTCGGCGGCAATGCGACGACCGTCGGGTGACCACGCAGGGAAGCGACATTGCAGTCGCACTATCCGGTTGGCTTTCGTCAGGTCAAGGAGTTCCTCGCTGTACAGCGCCCGCTGGCCGTCGGGCGAAATCGCGAAGGCAAACTGGGGCTTGCTCGACGTGTATCTCACGATCCAAAGCTTCCGCGGCGATTGCGTCAACTGCAGGAACATCGCGCGGGTGGGATCCCGCCATGCCAATGTTCCCGTATCGCGCGACGCCTTCAGGTCGCGCGCGAAGGCGGTTTCTTCCAGCTTGGCCGGACGACGGCTATACACCGTTTCGATGCCCCACGACTTGAGCCCTGCGATCTTGGCCGGCTCGACGACCAGGGCCTCGGGCGCGAGCGGCCCGCCCTGCTCCAACGGCTTGGGCTGCCAGTCGGGCTTCAGGGCGCCGGGGGAGGGATTAGGGATTGGGGATTCGGGATTGGGGATTGGAGCCCTGGGCGTTAGCCCGGGGATGGGCGTTGGGGGCCGGGAGAGAGGGATTGGGGATTCGGGATTGGGGATTGGAGCGGGCGGCGGCGTACTGGGTACTGAGTACGCAGCACTCGGTGCTGTCTTTCGCCCATCCGGCTTGTCCGCCAGCACGAGGGAGACTCGCAAGCCCAGGTGGCGATCCCCCGCGGGCGAGATCGTGTTCCGCTTCCACGAGCGGCACCACCAGAAGGGGCTGTCCCAGCCGCCACCGCGCGTCACGCGGCCCGATCCGGAAAGTGGTCCCGTTGGGTCGCTTCCAGGTGACGCTTTGTAATAGTCGGCATCATGCCAATCCGCACACCATTCGTACACGTTCCCGTGCATGTCGTACAGCCGCCACCCGTTGGGCTTCTTCTGCCCCACCGGATGCGTATTCCCGCGCGAGTTCTGTCTGTACCACGCATAATCCTCGAGCTCCGCTTCGTTGCTGCCGAAACACCAGTCCCCCGTGCTCCCGGCCCGGCACGCATACTCCCACTGGGCCTCGGTCGGCAGCCGGTAGCTCCCCCGCGGATCGCCCGCCATTTCGCTGAGCTTCTTGAGAAACTGCTGGCAGTCGTCCCAACTGACTTGTTCCACGGGGTTCTTCGGCCCCTTGAACTGGCTAGGGTTATTGCCCTTGCCCAGCACCGCCTCCCACTCCTCCTGCGTCACCTTGTATTTGCCCAGGTAGAACGGCCGCGTGATCCGCACCGGGTGTTGAGGCTTTTCCCCCCACACGGGGTCCAACGCGAACCTACGGTTCACCGCGTACGAATTCGGCACGCCCATCATGAACTCGCCCGGCGGGATGAGCACCAGCTTCATGCCGATCGAGTTGGTAATTTCGACCGGCAGGCCGAGGTGCTTGGCCCAGGCCGCCTGGTGTTCCTTGGCTTGCTTTTCGTCGAAGGGGGCGACGGCGGGCGGGGGAGTTTCGGATTTTGGATTTTGGATTTTGGATTTCGGATTGGGGATTGGTGCAAGCGGCGGCGTACTGGGTGCTGAGTACGCAGTACCCGGTACTGAGGACTGAGTACCCGGTACTGAGTACCCGGTACCCGGCCTCCGGCCGCTGTGGCCAAGCGTGATCGTCAGGACGATCGCCAGCAGCAGCACCACGCCGCCGGCAATCCCCGCCAACAGAAGCGGCCTGCCGCGGACCTTGGCGACCACCCGGCGGGCCTTGACCAGAATGTTCGTCCCGGTGTCCTGCCGACTAATGCCCGGCTGGGTTTCTCTTTCGATCGTCGCCTTGGGTGGCGCAACCGCCGTGCCGGCCGGCCTGCTCTCCCGCAAGAAGGCCAACGTCTGGGACAGGGCCGCACTGGACGACTCGGGCGGTTCCGGCGGGGCCATCGTCACCGACCGGCCGGATAAGAAGGCCTGCACCGCCTCCAACTCCGCCACCACCTCGGCCATCGACTGGTAGCGGTCCTCCGGCTTCTTGGCCAACATCCGCTGGCAGGCGGCGTCCAGGGCTTCCGGCGTCTCGGGCCGGGCCGCCCGAAGCGACGGGATCGGGGCCTCCAGGTGTAGCAGGAACAGCTTGGCAAACGCCTCGGCCTGGTAGGGCGGATGCCCGGTCAACAGGCGGTAGAGCGTGCAGCCAAGGGCGTAGATGTCTGCCCGGTGGTCGGCCGCGTGGGTATCCAGGGCCTGTTCCGGGGCCATGTAGTCGCAGGTGCC
>JBEKCP010000540.1:0-6816 GCA_050014815.1 Thermoguttaceae bacterium
TGGTCCCGAACCAAGCGCTCTAGCCAGGCTGAGCTACGCCCCGGTGTCGTAATGTCTTGCTATGAAAGCCTTTGTTGCCTCCAGGTGTCTAATTGACCAAACTTCCTATTCCTCTCATATTAATTCACTCCCACCCGCTTTCACAGTCAAGACTCGACGGACTTCGACACTGATCTTGGACTAAAACGCCGCCGAGACCACCCCGGCGGCGACGAAACGAATTAGCTAAAGGATACCAAGCGCCCGCGCACCGGTCAACTGCACGCCATCGGCGGCCTATGACCCTGACGACAAGCGCCAGCGGGAGAGTCTCAAGAACCCGCCCATGAATGTTGACGACTTCCTGGCGACGCTGCAACGGAAACGAAATCGTGTACAATCGGGGCGCCCTACACGGAGATCAGCCATGGACGTTCTGGAATCCATCCGCACCCGCCGCAGCATCCGCAAATACCTCGACCGGCCCGTGCCGGAGGAACTGGTCCAAAGACTCCTGGCCGCCGCCATGCAGGCGCCCAGCGCGCGGAACCAGCAGCCCTGGCAGTTCGTCGTGATCGACGACCGGGCCATGCTGGCGAAGATCCCGGGCTTCATGCCCAACGCCGCCATGGCTGGCCAGGCACCGCTGGCGATCCTCGTCTGCGGCGACCTGGAGCTGGAGAAGTCGCCGGGCTACTGGGTCGTGGACTGCGCGGCGGCCACCGAGAACATGCTGCTGGCCGCCCACGCCTTGGGACTAGGGGCCGTGTGGTGCGGCGTCTATCCGCGGGAGCCGCGGATGGAGGGCCTGCGGCGGTTGGTGGGCCTGCCCGAAAACGTCATGGCCCACAGCCTCGTCGTGCTGGGCTATCCGGGCGAGCAAGTGCCGCCCCAGGACCGCTACCGGCCGGACCGGGTACGCCGGAACCGCTGGTGACGCCCGGCGGCCCGCCCAACATTAGTGTAGTGCTTCAAAATTGAGGGGCCGTATTTCGAGCAAACTTGGCAATAAAGGCAGAGCAAACGTCGCCCCTGTCGCGTTGTACTTGGACGGGGACGCATCCTTCTCTACCTCTTGGCCGGCGCGGCCGTCTTGCCGAAGACCAGGCTGCCGTCCTTCACGGTGATGGTCTGGCCGCCAATGACGGCCTTGTCGCCCTCGACCTTGATCTCGGGACTCGCGCCGAGCATGACGATGGACAGGGTCGCGTCGCCCAGCGTGACGGTCTTGGCCTTCGAGTCCGCGGGGCCGGTGAGGACGACGAGCGCATCCGCGCCGCTGGCCTTGCTGAAATCGACGCCCAGCGAGCGGACGTTGGCGCCGTCGGTGAACGTGAGGATCGTCGAACCGTCGGCGGTCGTGACCGGCGGCGCCTTCGCCTGGCTGCCGCCGATGTTGCCGAGGTTCAGTCTTTGACCGAGGCCCCAGATCATCACCGGGCCGCTGTTCTTCTTGTAAGGGCCGCCGGGCCCCTTGCCGAGATGGGCGGTGACGAGGATGTCGTTTTCGTCCTGCCAGCGGTTTCGGACCATCAGGTAATTGTGGATCGAGTCGAACGCGCAATGGCCGAGCACTTCCGCCGGATTCTTGGGCTGGAGGCCGAGCGGCCAGTTGACCAGGGCGAACACCGCGCGGTGCGGATGGACCGTGACATCGAATGTCTTTTCGCCCGGCTTCAGCTTGATGTCCTTGCAGGCATAGCTTTCGCCCTTTTCAAGCGCGGTCGATTCGCCCGGCTCGACGAAGTGCTGGTAAACCCAGAGCAGGGCCGCGCGCTGGTCGTCGTTGGCGACCGCGCCGAAGCCCTGGGCGAACTGTCCGCCGTGGCTCAGGCCTTTGCGATCGAAGCGGTCGGTGCCGTAGCTGCCGTCGGCTTTCGTGCGGAGCGGGAAGCAGCAGGCATCGCCTTTCTTGATCAGTTCCATCGGCCAGTGCAGGGTGATCCACGCGGCGTTGGGCCGCGGCGCGATGAAGTCCTTGCCGCCGGCCACCTTCATGGCCTGCAAGGCCGTCACGAAGGCCGAGCTTCCGGCCATGCCTCCCGGCCCGCCTTGCCCCTCCGCGAAGAACCCGTGATCGCCCCAGCCCTGGGTCAGCGCGGCGATGAAACTCTTCTGGACGCCGGCCAGGTACTTCTCGATCAGGGCGGCGTCGGTGCCGGGATCGCCCTTGATCGCCAGCAGGGCGATGGCCGCCCCGCCGACTTGCGGGCCGAAATGGTTGCTGCCGGGGCCCATGTTCGGTCGCAGGCAAAGCTGCTCCAGGCTCATGTCGAGGTGGCCGGAGTGGGGCTTGTTGCCGCGCTTCTTGAAGTTCTGCAATTCCAGCGCGATCTTCTGCCGGAAATCGGCGTCCCACGCGTCGTAGCAGAGATCGTACGCCAAGGCCATCGCCTGCATGCACGGCCCGGCGCGGATTTCCGAGGCCGGCGGGTTCCAGGCATACCGGTCATCCCGATCGCGCTGGCCGTCCAGCGCCATCTCGACGCACTTGCGCGCGAGGTCGGCGTATTTCTTCTCGCCGGTCACGACGTAGAGCAAGCCGTACCCGTCCATGTGCCACAAGGTCCACGTGGCCATGGGGAACTTGCCGGAATCGGTCGCGTAGCTCGCCTTGGTGGTGTTGAACTCGGTGGGCAGCGATTCGCCGTCCGACCCGTTCAACGTGATCCGCAGCCGCTTCAAGATCGCTCGCCGGGGGCCGGGGGTACGAAACCCTGGACCGGGGCGGGCCAGGGCGCCTGGGGCTCGTCGGCCCGGATCGCGATGGAATCAACACCGATGAACAGTACGCCCGCCGCAAACACTCGCCACATCGCCAAGTCTCCTTTTTTGTGAGTTACACCGCTTTTCATTCACCTCTGATGTTGACCCATGGAACCGGCCTTGTCAAGCGCGGGGCCGGTTTGACAACGTTTCCTGGCGGCGGCGGCAGCGGATACTAACCCGAAGCGCTAGCGAGGGGCCTCTCGCGACTCCCCTCGCTCGCGCTTCGGGTTGTTATGCAGCCGCCAAGAAGAATTGCCAGGAGCGCCGCGGCCCGGAGTTGCTGTCGAGGCTTGCGGTATCGGGTTCGGGCGGCGAGAATAGCAGCGGAGTTTTGCCGGATGAAGATCAAGCAGACGATCGAGAAGATCCCGGGCGGGTTGATGGTGGTGCCGCTCCTTCTTGGGGGGTTGCTCAACACGCTCGACCAGGCCCACCTGCCGCCGATCCAGGCGGCGCTCAAGGCAATCGGCGCCACGGCGGTGAAGGTGGCCGACCCGGTTACAGGCCAGTTCCGCGCTACCGGCAACTACGAGTTTCTCCAGATCGGAGGGTTCACCTCGGCCTTGTTCAAGGACGGGGCGTTTTGCCTGATCGGCATGTTTCTGGTCTGCGTCGGGGCCCAGATGAACTTCCGCGTGGGCGCCCGGGCGGTGAAAAAGGGGGCGATCGTGGCTGCCAGCAAGATCGGCGCCGCCGTGCTCGCCGGCTTGCTCATGGGCATCTTCCTTGATCCGTTCAACGGCATCCTCGGCCTCTCGATGATGACGGTCATCGCCGGGATGTCCAACGGCAACGGCGGCATGTACGCGGCGCTGACCGGCCAATACGGCAACCGCTCGGACGTCGGCGCGCTGTCGGTCATTTCGCTGGAATTCGGCCCCTGCGTGACCATGCTCTCGCTGGGCATTCTCGGGCAGACGTTCCCGCTGACCTACTTCATCGCCGCGATCGTGCCGATGCTCTTGGGGTTCGTTCTCGGGCAGTTGGACGAGGAGATCGGCCGCTTCTTGAGGCCGGGGGAGTCGCTGCTGATCCCCTTCTTCGCTTTCGCCCTGGGGGCGACCATGGATTTCAGCGTGTTTCTTAACGGGCAAGTGCTGGCCGGTGGTCTGCTCCTGGCCGCCGCAACGCTCGCCGGCACGGCCTTGACGGCGGCGGTCATGTTGCGACTGTTCGGCGAGCGGAGCCAGATCGCCGCGGTGGCCGAGGCGTCGACCTCCGGCAACGCGGTGCAGACGCCGTTCTACGTGGCATTGGCGGCATCGGCCGCGGCGTCGCTGGCCGTCGCCCGGGCGACGGCCGAGCCGGGCAACACGATGCTGGCCGCCGCCGCGACCGCCGCCCAGGAGATGGCCCAGAAGTACGCCGCCGTTCGCGACGTCGCCACGGCCCAGATATCGATCTCGACGGTGACCACCGCGCTGCTCTGCCCGATCGCCGTAATCCTGTACGATCGCTGGCAACGGCGCCGCGGGATCGACGCGCGTCGCGAGGAGGCATCAGACTCCGTAACTCCTTGACGGGACATGGTTACGGGATCATCGACTGGGACAAGGCCGACCCGAGGTGTTTTGGCCGCTGGTCAGCCCGCCTCGAAGTGTTTAATCTAATAAATGTCTACACCTCCGATCGTCTCCCCCCAAGAGGAAAGCCCCGTGGCCGTCAGCGAACTATCCACCCTGGACTGGGCAAGAACCGACCTGGCCAACTGCCCGCGGATCACGATTCCCCCGCCGGGGCCATTGTCCAACGAGTACCACCGCCGCTGCACCCGGTATTTCAAGGGCCTCAGCAGCCAGGCCAAGTTGTTTCCCGTGGCCTTCGAGTCGGGCGAGGGCTGCGTCCTGGTCGACGTGGACGGCAACCGGTACCTCGACTTCTCGTCCGGCATCTACGTGACCACCCTGGGCCACTGCCACCCCAAGGTCACCGAGGCCATCGCCAAGTACGCCGGTCAGTTGACGAACGCCCACGACTTCACCACCCCCATCAAGACCCTGCTGGTGGAGAAGCTGGCGGCGGTGTTGCCGGGCGACTTCGGCGGGTTCCAGTTCTACGACGCGGGCACCGCGGCCGTCGAGGCGGGGATGCGCGTGCTCCGCGCCGCTACCGGCCGCAACGAGATGATCAGTTGCTTCAACGACTTCCACGGCAAGACCTACGGGGCCGTCTCGCTGGCCCGGATCCGCTCCCCGGTCTACGGCCGGGTGCGGATGCCGGGCGCCCACATGGTCCCCCGCCCCGATACCTATCGCCCCCTCTGGTCCAAGCCCGACGGCTCGATCGACACCGACCGGTACATCGCCTTCTACGACGAGTACATCGCGAAGGGGACCGTGGGCGACGTTGCCGGGTTCGTCCTGGAGCCCATCCAGGGCTGGGCGGGCTCCGTGATGCCGCCGGACGACTTCTTTCCCAAGCTCCGCAAGTATTGTGACGAAAAACACCTTTTGTTGATGGTGGACGAGGTGCTGACGAGTTGGGGCCGCACCGGAAAATGGCTCTGCACGGAGCATTGGGGCGTCGTGCCGGACGTCGTGGCGATCGGCAAGGGGTTCGGCAACGGGTTCCCGGTGACGTGCGTGGCCGTTCGCGAACCGTTCAAGGAGAGCTTCGAGAAGATTTCGGCCTCCAGCAGTTACGGCGGCAACCCGATGGCCTGCGCGGCCGCCCTGGCCTCCACCGAGGTCATCGAAGAGGAGAACCTGCTGGAACATGCCGAGCACCTGGGCGCCCTTGCCCTGGCCCGCATGGAACGCATGAAAGCGGAGCACGCGATCATCGGCGATGTGCGGGTGAAAGGCTGCCTGATGGGAATCGAGCTTGTCAAAGACCGGGCGGCAAAGACCCCGTTCGATAAGGCGGGCGAGCTGGTCTACCAGAAGGCGTTCCGGAAAGGCCTGGCCTGGATTCCCGCCGGTCATATCCTGCGCATGAGCCCGCCGATCGTGATGGACGACGCCGCGCTCCTGCGGGGTTTGGACATTATCGACGAGGCGATCGGCGAAACCCAGCGAGAATTGGGCGGCTCCTAGCCATGCGAAGCGTGCGGTTCGGGATCATCGGCTGCGGTCTGATGGGGCGCGAGTTCGCCAGCGCCGCGGCGCGGTGGTGCCACTTGCCGGAGATGGATTGCCGGCCCGAGCTGGCGGCCGTCTGCGACAGCAATGCCGGCGCCATGCGTTGGTACGTCGACCATTTCCCCGGCATTACGCAGGCCACCGCCGACTACGCCGCCGTGCTGGCCAACCCCGGCGTCGACGCCGTCTATTGCCCGGTGCCGCACCATCTGCACGAGGAAATCTACTGTGCGGCGATCCGGGCGGGGAAGCACCTCATGGGCGAGAAGCCGTTCGGGATCGACCAGCGGGCGAACCGCGCCATCCTGGCCTGCGCCGCGGAGCATCCCGGCGTCTTCGTGCGGTGCTCGTCGGAGTTTCCCTTCTTCCCCGCCGTCGGGCGGATCGGCCGGATGATCGAGGCCGGCAGTTTCGGCCGGATCATCGAGGTCAACGCCGGCTTCCTGCACTCCAGCGACCTCGATCCCCGCAAGCCGATCAACTGGAAACGGCTGGTCGAGTTCAACGGCGAGTACGGCTGCATGGGCGACCTGGGCATGCACGTCTGCCACGTGCCGTTCCGCGCCGGTTGGGTGCCCCGCACCGTCCGCGCGATCCTCTCCAACATCGTCCCCGAGCGGCCGGACGGCAAAGGCGGCATGGCGCGCTGCAACACCTGGGACAATGCCACGCTGCTGTGCGACGTGGCTTTGCCCGCCGGCGATGGCGCGTTTCCCATGACCCTGAAGATGCAGCGCATCGCGCCGGGCGAGAAAGACACCTGGTACCTCGAAGTGCTCGGAACCGAGGCCTCCGCCCGATTCTCCACCAAGAACCCCAAGCGGCTGGAACTCCTCCAGTATCAGGGGGGCGAGCAGGTGTGGGGCCGGATCGACATGGGCCACGACACCGCGTTCAAGAGCATCACCGGCGGAATCTTCGAGTTCGGCTTCTCCGACGCGATCCTGCAGATGTGGGCCGCCTTTCTCGCCGAATTGACGCACGGCAA
>JBEKCP010000541.1:0-4209 GCA_050014815.1 Thermoguttaceae bacterium
GGTCGTTCGGCGCGCACGGCCTCCGCGCTGACCGCTATCCGGATCGCGTCACGCGCCACGAAGGGCACGACGAACGGCCAGTGCTGCTGCTTCTTCCCTTCCTTGAGCGGGTTCTCGTCGACGTATCGGATTGCACGCTCGACGGCCGCGACCGACTCCAGGTAAACATTCCACCCATGCTCTCCCCAGAGCGGCCGGTCGTCGTCCCACAACTGCTGCTGCCTCAAAACATGCGTCGCGCGGCTTCGAAAATGGCCGACCGCCTGGCGGATGCGGCGCGGGCTGGCGCCAATCACGAGGTGGACGTGCTCGGGAAGAATCGCGCAGGCGTAAACGCGGTAGGGACCTTCGCCCGCAGCCGTGGCAAATCCTCCGCTGATCACCAGCGCCTGCCGGCCGGTTACGGAGGCCGGCGGATACTGCAATGCGGTCTTGGCCTCGCGCTGCCAATTCGGCGGAAGCGGCAAATGCGCGACGCTGCGCCGCGAATCGGTCTTCGTGGCCGGACCGTAGCGGAAAAGCTCCCAACTTGCGATGTAATCGGAACCAGAGCCGCGCGGGTCGTTGGGAAGCCAGAAACCGTACATGCCGAAGATCGAGTGATACGCGAGGATCATCCCAATTCCTCTGTTGTAGCCTTCACCGCGTCGCTTGCGACGCGCTTCTCTTGTCACCGCGTCGCTTGCGACGCGCTTCATATCGCTTTCACCACGAGCAGCTCGTTGCCGCGGTCGTCGATCACTTTGACGGCAATTTTGCGGTTCTCACCCGGCTCGAATGGCGCGCTCGTGGTGCCGGCCAGGTGCGCCCAAACGCTCTCGTCGTACTCGCCGCGCAGGGCCCGCTTGAGGTTCTCCCATGCGCCCGTCCGGGGAAAGAACGCCTGGCTCACGTGGAAGCACAGGTCGTTGTAGTCGGTGTCCAGCAGCCAGCAGGGAACGTCGCTGCCGTCTCCCCTCTCCCTCCGGGAGCGGGCCAGCGTATTTCGTCCCCTCTCCCTCCGGGAGCGACCCTGCTGCGCATGGTGCCCGAGGCTGAGAGCTCGTTGTCCCCTCGCCATCCTCCCAATCCACGGGCGTCGGGATCGTCGCCTCCACGCAAAACCGGCCGGTTACCCGGGTAATCCCGCCCTTGACCTCCGGAGGATCGACCAGCACCTCCTCGGCCGGGGGCTCGTTGTTGGCGATCGACCTTCTTGTTCTGCTTGCGCTTGTAGACGAAGCCGCCGGCCGGCCCGCGGGCGTCGTCCTTCAATTCGTACCAGTCGAACGTGGCAGTCAAGAGGCGTTGCCGGGCCAGGGCCAGCGGCACCTTCGACGTAACTGTACTGTCCGCCACCAATGCCGCCTGCTTCTTTTGGCAGGTAGTCCACGGGCAGGGGCCGCGCGACCGGCGTCTACCGCAGGTAGTCAGCGTCCATCGCGAAGGGCAGGCCGTGCGGGTCCTCCGGATCGACGTGCAGCCGGCCGCCCAGCGATATGGGTTCCCGCGTGTAATTCGCCGTCAGGTCGCCGGTAAGCGTCACCTTGATGATCTCCGTCGGCCGCGGGTTGGGCGGATGGAAGCTACACTCGCCGTTGGTCGGACACACCAGGAACCGCTTGAGCCGCACCTGCTGCCCGTGGGGAATGATCATGAAGCCCTTGAGGAAGATCTTCTCGCCGTCGAGCTTCAGCACGCTCTCGGGGATCTTTTGCTGCGGATCTCTCGGGTCGG
Organism: Thermoguttaceae bacterium; assembly: GCA_050014815.1. GTDB lineage: Bacteria > Planctomycetota > Planctomycetia > Pirellulales > Thermoguttaceae > JBEKCP01. The sequence continues at coordinate 1,717 of JBEKCP010000541.1, forward strand.
GCTGCAACTGGATGTACTCGATCCGCTGGTATCCTGGCGGGACCTCGCGGGCCCCGGTCCAAAGCTCGTATCCGCCGCCCGTGACGCCAAAGACCGCGGCCAGCCCGATGCCGGCCCAGGCCAGCTCGGTGCCGGTGAATTCCTCGGGCGTGAGGGCGATCTTCTTCAAGGCCCACCAGCCCAGCGCCGCGGCCGCCAGCGGCAGCAAGAGGAAGTACGAGCTGAGAAACGCCGCCGCCGAGAGGGCGCCCAGGGCGAGGCAGGCGACGGCCGCCCAGTGGACCGCGCGGTAGCGCGCGGCCGGGGGCGGGGTGTTGGGGGATCGAGGCATCGTCAAAATACCAAATCCGAAGCACGAAATCCCAAACAAATCCAAAATCTAAAATCTAAAATCCAAAATTGCTTCGGCCATCACGGGTTGGCGCCGAGCGATTTCGACACGTCGGTCCGGTAGGCGGCCACGGCGGGCAAGTAGCCCACCGCCGAGGCCAGCAGGATCAGGCCCGGGATCAGGATCAGTTCCGCGCCGCGGAATTGCAGGAGTCCCATGCTGAAGCCGGTCTTGGCGGCGATGGTCGGGCCCAGAGCGGCGATCAGCCCGTGGCCCAACGCCAGCCCCAGCAGCCCCCCTCCGAGCGACAGGAGGATCGACTCCATCAGGATCACCAGCATGATGGTGCCGCGGCTGGCGCCGAGGCTTCGCATGATGGCGATCTCGTGCCGCCGGTCGCTCATCGAGTTGTAGATGCTCACCATGATGCCGATGCCCGCCACCAGAACGATCATGATCCCGAACCACAAGAGCACCATCTCGATGTCGCCGATGATCTTCTCGAACAACAGGGCGATTTCCTTGGCGGGGATGGCGGCCTGGGCCAGCTTGTCCCCGTTGATCTCCCTGGCCAGGTGGTCGGTGACCATCGCCCCTTTGTGCTCGTCGGTGCGGACCAGGACGGCGGTCACCCCCTTCCGCTCCTCGGGGACGGCTGCATGCTCGTGTTCATGCTCGTCATCGTCCTCGTCGTGGTGCGCCTCGCCCTTCGCGGCGGTGTGCCCCCCGATACGGTAGAAGCCCTCGATATTGATGAACAGCGCCTGATCGTTGGGCGTGCCGGTCGGCTCCAGTACGCCGACCACGGTAAAGGGGCGGTGTTTGTGCTGCTCCTGGCCGGCGATGTCGTGGGTGGGCCGGAAGGTGTCGCCCACGCCCAGGCCCGTCTTCCTCGCAACCGTGGCGCCGACGACCGCCTCGAAATAAGCGTCGGGCTCGAAGTTGCGGCCACCCTCGGCGAATTGGTACGGCTGGTCGCCCATCTGCTTCAACTCGCCGAGCATTTCCGGCGTCGTCGCCACGACGCGGTAGCCCTCGTAGTTGTCGCCCAGGCAGATGGGGATCGCCAGATCGACGAACTCGGAGAGCCGCCCCTCGCGCAACTCCTTGTAGTAGGAGTACGGGATGTTCTCTTGCGGCTGGCCGATGTAATAGACGCTGGCCAGCACCAGCTCGAGCCGGCCGCCCCCCTTGGCGCCCACGATCAGGTCATAGCCCTCGCCGCCGCGGTGGAACGATTTCTCCACGACCTTGTAGATGACCAGCACGGCTACAACGAGCGACACGCCCAGCGCCATCGAGACGGCCGTCAGCGCGGAGGCCAACGCCCGCTGCTGAATGCTCCGCCAGGCTACTTTCCAGAGACTCATCGACCGTCACTTTCCCGCGCGGTTGAATTCCTCGAGGTTATCGACCCGCTCGAACTGCCGGGCGACCTCGGGGGTGTGCGTGACCAACACCAGCGCGACCTCTTCCTCGCGGCACGTCTGGCGGAGGAGGTCTAGCACCTGCTGCTGGTGGCCGGCGTCGACATTGGCGGTCGGCTCGTCGGCCAGGAGGAGCTTCGGGCGGTTGGCCAGCGCCCGGGCGACGGCCACCCGCTGCTGCTCGCCGACCGACAGTGCCGCCGGCTTGTGGGTGACGCGGTGGCCGAGTCCGACGCGGTCCAGGAGGTGCCTGGCCCGGCCCCGGTCCACCCGCCGCCCGGTGAAACGCATCGCCAGGAGGACGTTCTCCAGGGCCGAGAAGCCTCGCAACAGGTTGAACGTCTGGAAGACGTAGCCGATGTGCTCGGCCCGGAAGCGGTCGCACTCGGCCTCGCCCATCAGGGTGATGTCCCAATCGTTGACCCGGACCTTGCCCTCGTCGGGGCGGCAGATGCCGGCGATGACGTGCAGGAGGGTCGTCTTGCCGCACCCGCTGCGGCCCACGAGGACCATCTGCTCGCCGGCGGCCACGTGGAACTCCGGCACGTCCAGGATCGGCAGTTCGGCGCCGTCCGGCTCGCGGAACGCTTTCTTGATGTCCTTCAGGTGCAGCATCGTTAGTAGGTCCTGCCTGCCGGGCAGGACACCGGCTGTCCCGCGTTAGTAGGTCCTGCCTGCCGGGCAGGACACCGGCTGTCCCGCGTTAGTAGGTCCTGCCTGCCGGGCAGGACACCG
>JBEKCP010000542.1:0-4192 GCA_050014815.1 Thermoguttaceae bacterium
CGCCGATCAGCACGGCGGCCCAACTGTCCACCAGTCCGCAGCCGGCGGAAATGGCAACCAACCCGGCAACCAGTCCGTTTGACAGGAGCGTCGGATCGGGCTTCATGCCTTTGACGCGGAGCGTAGCCACGGCGGCCAGCGTGCCGGCGGCCCCGGCCAGCACCGCTTGGACGACCATGACGCTGGGGCGGAAATCGCTTCCGGCCAACGCGGAGCCGAAGATCAGGCCCTGCCAGCCCATCGCCAGGAGGAAAGTGCCGACCACGACCATGGGCGCATGATGGCCCGGGATGGGCATGGGCCGGCCCTGCCGGTACTTGCCGAGCCGCGGACCCAGCACGAGGGTGCCGGCCAGCGCGATGACGCCGCCCATGCCATGGATCACGCCGGAACCGGCCACGTCCACCACGCCGTGCCCGAGCTTCCAGTGCAAGCCGGCCTGGGCGAGCCAACCGCCGCCCCAGACCCAGTTGGCGTAGAGCGCAAACGGCAGCGGCACCCAAATCGCGTAGAGGCAGAAACTCCGCCAACTCCATCGCTCGACCATCGTGCCCACCGGGATGATCGCCGTGGTGAGCATGAAGGTCAGCATCAGGAAGAACAGGGCGGCAACGCCGGGGTCGTCCAGGCCGTGGAGGAAGAACCCCTTGAGCCCCATCAGGCCATAGCCCGAGACGGCCACCCCGCGGCCGAGCACCGACAAGCCTTCCCCCAGCGATGCCTTCCAACCGTCGCCGGCGCACTCATAGGGTGTCTCGGCGGCCAGACGCCCCCAACCCAACGCAAATCCATAGCCCCAGAACGCGAGGCAAACCACGGGGTAGATAAGAAGATTCATGCTGACCGTATGGGCGGCGTTCTTCGCGCGGGACAAGCCCGCCTGCGTCATCGCGAACCCCGCCTGCATCAGCAGGACGAGCACGCCGGCCACGAGGGCCCAGAGCACGTTTATCGACAAGTGGTCTGTCACATCGGTCATCCTTAGGGAAAAGGCGCCCGCACCTTTTCCTCCCAAAGTGGGGTTGCAAATAATGTTCCAATCGGCAGGAACAACCTTGCGCACGCTACTCGAAGGCGGGCATGTTCGCGGCGAAACCAGCTCCGGGATCGTAGAAGAGGGAGTAATATGCCCGAATCCCACACAATCATTGCACATGAATTGGGCAGCAGTTTAGCGGGCGGGCTTGCCCGCCGAGTAACGGTAGGCCCAAACGGCGGGCAAGCCCGCCCGCTAAACGTGCCCGTTTATCTAAAGGCGCGGTTTTTGCACACCCCTACAGAGGCCCGTGCAACCCGGACAGCCGCTATGGCAACCTCACTCGCCGAACCCATGCGGGAAACCCCGACCGACAACTTCCATGCGGACCCGGTCATCGGCAGTTCGCCCGCCATGTGTGAAGTCCGGCTTCGCATCCAGCAGGTCGCCACGACCCATACGACCGTACTCATCCGCGGCGAGGCGGGGACCGGCAAGGAACTGGTGGCCTCGGCCATCCACGCCTACGGCCTCTTGGCCGGCCGGCCCCTGGTCAAGGTCCATTGCGACTCCCTCGGCGAGGACCTGCTGGAGAGCGATCTGTTCGGTCATGCGGAGGGGGCGTTTTCGGGCGCGCTGAGCGGGCACGCCGGCCGGGTCGAGGAGGCCGAGGGCGGTACCCTGTTCCTCGATGAGATCGGCAGTTTCTCGCCTGCCGTCCAGGTCAAGCTCCTTCGCATCATCCAGGAGGGAGAATTCGAGCGCGTCGGCAGCAACCAGCCGCGGAAGGCCAACGTCCGCGTCATTGCGGCCACCGGGCGGGACTTGGAAGCCGCAGTCGAGTCCGGCATGTTCCGCCAGGACCTCTTCTACCATGTGAGTGTCTTCCCGATCTTCCTGCCCCCCTTGCGCCAGCGGCGCGACGACATCCTCCCGTTGGTCGAATACTTCCTGGGGATGTACTCGCAGAAGATGGGCAAGATGGTCCATCGCATCAGCACCACGGCGATCAATATGATGCTGGCCTACGATTGGCCCGGCAATGTCCGCCAACTGGAGAACGCCGTCGAGCATGCCGTGTTGCTCAGTCGCGACGGCGTCATCCACAGCCACAATCTGCCGCCGGCGCTCCAGGCGCCCGAGGCCAAGGCCGCTGCTGCGATGGGCACCTTGAAGGCCCGCGTCGCCATCCTCGAGCGGGACATGATCACCGAGGCGTTGAGGTCGTGCGGGGGCAACGTCCGGGCCGCCGCGGAGCAGCTCGGCATCACGCCGCGGATCGCCCGCTACAAGATGAAAAAGCTGGGGATCGAGGGCCGGCAGTAGGTCTCTTGCCCACCGCCCACCGCTCTCCGCGGATATACATCCGCGGCTATTCTCCCTCGCCCCTCGCCCCTTGCCCTCCGAGGCCTTCGTGCGAAGAATTGCGGCGTGAGCATCTACCTCCCGTCCGACATCCGCGGCGATGCGGCTACAGAGCTGACCCCCGAGCTCTACCGCCGGTGGGGATGTACACTCGGCCGCGCCGTCTCCGCGGGCGAGAAGTTCGTCGTCGGCGGGGACCTCCGGGCCTCGACGCCGGAACTGCTCAAAGGGCTCATCGAAGGTCTCTGCCTGGCCGGGGTGGACTGCATCGACCTCGGGCAACTGCCAACGCCAATGGTTTACTACGCCCGGCGACGGCTCCGGGCGGCCGGATCGGCCATCGTCACCGCCTCGCACTATCCCCCCCAAAACAACGGCCTGCGGTGGACGATTGGCGGCCGGGGGCCGACGCCCGCGGAAATCGCCCAGCTAAGGGCCGGGGCCGAACTGCCCCCCGCCGGAGCGGCCGATCGCCTGGCCACCGCCCCCAGGACCGTCGATATCTCGTTCGACTACGTCGCCTGGCTTCAGGAGACGTTCGTCGATGCAAGCCGGGCCCAGCAACATATTGTGCTCGATCCGATGCACGGCAGTTGGTCGGGCAGGGCCCGCCGCTACCTCCACGCCATCTTCCCCGAGTGTCTCATTTCGACCGTCCGCGACAGCCCGCACTCCGCCTTCGGAGGCCGCTCGCCCGATTGCTCCAATCCCGAGGACCTCCACGACCTGGTCGAGGCCGTCTATCGTCATCGGGCGCACCTGGGCGTCGCCTTCGATGGAGACGGCGACTGCCTGACCCTGGTCGATCCGCGCGGCGCCGTGCTGACGCCCGAGGAAACGGCCTGGGCCTTGCTGGCGGCCGCGGGGACCGCGATCCGGGGCCGGCCGCTGGTCTACGACCTCTCGCTCTCCGATCGCGTACACGAGGCCGCACGCGGCCTCGGCGCCGAGCCGGTCGTGTCGGCGGGCAACCGGCCCGCCATGGTTGCCCGAATGCTCGAATCCGGCGCCCCGATCGGCGCGGGGGCGGACGGGCACTACTACTTTGCCGAGCTGGAAGGCGAGGACGACGCCCTGCTGGTCGTATGCCGCGTCCTCGCCTTCCTGGCCCGCTCCGGCAAGGGCCTGGCGCGGATCCGCCGCCACTGGCCGGCCGTCTTCATCACCCCGGAACTCCGACTGCCGGCCGCCCCCGAGGTCCAGCAAGAGGTGCTCCGGCGGGTCCGCGACTCCTGGGCCGAGTTCCCGCAGCAGACGCTCGACGGGCTGCGCATCGACCTGCCGGGCGGCTGGGCCCGCGTCCGCGCCGGCTGCCCCGAGCCCGTGCTCCTCTGCCGCTTCGAGTCGTGCGACTGGCCCGCCCTGGAGCACCTCGTGCGGCAGTTCTCCGACGCCCTCGGGCCGCCGGGCGAGGAACTCTGGCGGCTTTACTCGGAGTGGGCGGGGCGGGAGACTGAATAGTCTACAGCGCCGGGTTCTGAGGAAACTGTCGTTTAGCGGGCGGGCTTGCCCGCCGTGATTCGGGGAAAAGCCATGCTCCAACTCGGCGCACCCAGAGGGTACCCGGCCCGCCCGCTAAACGGAGGCCAATGCCAATAAGAAAGATGTCGCCGCTCTCGCTGTGGATGAGGCTGCTGTTACGGTTCGCCGGCACGTTCAACCTGCTGGCCGGGGCGAGCATGATTTGCCTCTACCACGAGGGTTTCAAACTCCTGGAGGTCCGCCAGCCGGGCCTTGCCCTGCCGGTCCAGATCATGGGGATCCTGGTGGCGCTGTTCGGCGTGGGCTACCACATGGTGGCCAATCGCCCGATCGAAAACAGGAATATCCTCGTCTTGGGGTGGTGGAGCA
>JBEKCP010000543.1:0-4138 GCA_050014815.1 Thermoguttaceae bacterium
TTACACCGCTGAGCGCACGGAATATCGTGCGATGATACCGTCGCGACGACAAACGGTCCAGCAGCCGGATCGCGGCCCGCAGGTCCTCGCGAACTGAATCGATTGACGAGCCTACTCGGTCCTTAATAAGCTTACAAGATGCCGAACTAATCCCAGTGGGAGGAATTGCGTCGAGCTTGGATATGAGTGAGTTCGCTAATCCCGTAGTGAGTGTCTCCGCTGGGGTCGTCGAGGCTGGGAACAAGTCACGTACAACGCGCGCCGCTTCGGAGACCTGGTGTAAGAAAACAGCATCGCCGAGAAACGCGAAGTGGTCGGGCAGACCGTCCCAGCCAATAAGCTGAAGCGCCGTGCCAAGCATTGAACCAGCAATACACTTTGCGGGATGAAAAAGGACCCGCTGAGAGAGGTAGAATCGCACCTGGAGGAGATTCAGCAATTCCCCGGGCACTTCAAGCCGCAGCTTGTGCGAAAACATCGAGAGCGCTGTTCTCAATAGAGGCGCTGAAAACGGTCCGCGTCGCCCATCATCGTGTGACACAATTGTGAAATTCTCGACGATTCGGTCAGGGTCGTAATTGAGTTTTAGGCCAGCGAATAGAGAATCGCGCCTTGCGTAGTCGAGCAGATCGGCACAAATTGTGTTCCCAATGACGTCCAATAAGAATGCATCATGCTGCGGCCGAAAGAAGTCGTGTTCCGTAAGAGGGCTATCGGATTTGTCGAGCACCGCCTGGAGCAGTCTTTCGAACGCGTATGAGCCAAGTTTCGGCTCGGGAGTGTGCTCTGGGTCTCGCTTGTGTATGCAGTCCAAATACAGGAGGCCGCGCATCGCGAAGTAGAGGTCATGGAAGAACTGTCTTAGTTCCTCTTTCCGCGGCTCCCTCGACATATGGCGAGCAGGCGCGTCGGTCTCCAACTGCTTCGCCGCAAGGGATGCGAGCAACTGAATCGATCCTTCGTCCTCCGGCGCGGGAAGCAAATCGGGCGCGTCGAGGTAGCGCGCGACAAGGGTCTTCGGCTGGTCATTTGCCGCAATATCTCGCGGGGTAATGCCCCAGGTGCCCTCGACAAAATCGTCTTTTCCCGAATCGCGGGTAAGCCAGGAAATGTACTGACAGAGAAGGCGATAGAACGCCTTTGCCTGCCGCTCCGGCTCATCATGTCTCGTCCTGATAACTTGGATCTCGTCTTCGAGAGTATGGCCGAATGGTGAATGCGTCAGGTCGTGAAGAAGGCCCATTAGGCGCGCGGCGCGGTGTCGTTTTCGGACATAGGCAGCCAATTCTCCGGCGCTCGTGCGGCCTTTTGTGCCGTCTTGGGAGCCGTAAATCAATTCGCGATTGGGGCGGGCTTCGAGATTTCGGATGATCGCCGCGAGGAGGCCTTCAACTTGGTGAAGCACACCAACAACGTGGTGAAGCCGAGAATGAGACGCGTCAATAAAAACCCGATCCGCCAGGCCTAGTTGGTGGAGATCGTAAAGCCGCTGCAGCGCTGGCGTGTGCAACAGATCAATTTCCGTTGCTTCTAGTCTTTGGTCGTCATAAAGAACTGTTCGAATACGCCGGTTCTTTCCCATTTTTTCATCTCCTTCGGCAACGTCCATTGTTGCATATCCCAGGAGATTTGTCCACCTACGTAGGGGGCTCTCACGGACTGCAGTGTTCTGAATCCGATCGAATACCAGAAAGGTCAGTTTGCGGAGAACTAAGGGCGGCAAGAGCCGATACTGTCGTGACTCGCCGTCCATGCGGCTCCGCTTTGGGCCAATTCAACAAAGGCGCAGGAGTTAACCGGGGAAGCCCCCCCCGGCGTGCTCCGCGTGCCTCCACCTTTGCGAAACTGGGTTATATACACAGAATAGACGACGCAAGCCTGGCGGTTTGGGGGCGGAACACCCACAATAATAATACGGCGCGCCAGTGGGCCGATGAGTGGGCCTGCAGACCCGGAATTCTGAAAATGTCAACGACTCTTGGCCGTTGAGAGGTACCGCCGGGCCGCGGCTCGGAGTGATACCCCTCGTGGTTCTTGGCTGCACGAAACCTGCGTCCGTGGCACACCGACGCGGGTTATCTACCGGCGATTGGAGGCAGAGGTCCGACACACCGGGGCGGGGGGAAATGTGACGCCGCCCAACGAGGAATGACCGCACCAGGGACCGGGGCTGCCCCGATTTTCGGGCCAAGGAAAGGGGACAATCCCATTTTCGGGCGGACGCTTGCTGAGGTTCACCGGTCTTGGTGAATTGGGCGCGTCAGTACACACATCTTTGAACCCGGGGGTCAGGGTCGTTCACGACCCTTTTCCGCCGCAGGTGGTCTTAGGCCCGGCATTCATGCCGGGTCGTACGGCGACCCGAACTATTCTTCTTCTCTAAAGGCCCGTTCAGGGGCCTTCTCCCAGGGCTTTGGCCGCTTCCTATGGCTAACCCGAATTATTCATGATTCCGGGAATTCTTGAGCCCTCTGGAGCATCTAAGTTGTTGAAGAAAAGCAACTTGTCCGCTCCAGAAGGGCTCAGAGATGATTATACAGTCTGATTGGCGGTTGTCATTCGATTTCTTTGCTCAGAAGCCGATTTTGGTCGAGCCCCAGCAGGCTCAACTGACCAGTGATGCGGGACTACTGCCGGTCCGGCAATTGGACGAGCATCTCGGCCTGACGGCCCAGTTCGCCGCGGTGCTGCACGACGCCCGCAACCAGCAGTTCAGCACCCACTCCTTCCTCCAGATGGTCCGCATGCGGATTTATGGTATCCTGGCCGGCTACGCCGACCAGAACGACCACGACGTGCTACGCTACGATCCGCTCTTCAAGCTCTTGGCCGGCCGCTCGCCCGAAGGCCGGGAGCTTGCCAGCCAGCCCACCCTGTCCCGTTTCGAGAACGCCATCAGCGTCCGTTCCCTGCGACGATTGCAGGATGTCTTTCTGGACCAATTCATCGCCTCCTTCGCCACGCCTCCGCGGCACTTGACTTTCGACATCGACGTTTTCGACGATCCGACCCACGGCCACCAACAATTGACGTTCTTCCACGGCTATTACGACCAGTACCAGTACCTGCCCCGTGCGATCACATGCAAAGAGAACGATCTGGTGGCAATGATCTGCCTGCTGTTTGGCACGGCGCATCCCACGCTGGGGATCGAGGACGACCTGGCGTATCTCGTCGGACGGCTCCGCGAGGTGTGGCCGGACGTGCAAATCAGCCTCCGCGGCGATAGCGGATTTGCAACTCCGCGGACCTATACGCTCTGCGAAGAGCTTCGCATCGACTATACGTTGGGCCTGGGCATGAACGCTGTGCTCAAGCGGCGTAGCGAGGAACTCTTGCAGGAAGCCGTGCGGCAGTACGAGGAAACGGGCCAGCCGCAACGAATCTTCACGGCTTTCTGGTATCAAGCCGGCTCGTGGTCCAAGGCCCGCTGGACAGTCCTCAAGGCAGAGGCGCATGCCCAAGGAACCAATCGTCGTGCCGTCGTGACCAATCGGCCCGGGGCGACGGTGCTTCCCCAGGCCACCTACGACGAATACACCGAGCGTGGCGAGAGCGAGAATCGCAACAAGGAACTCAAGTGCGGGCTGCAGGCCGATCGGCTCAGCGATCATCGCTACATGGCCAACCTGTTTCGTCTCTACCTGCACGCCGCGGCAGCCAATCTCCTCGTGCGACTGCGCAGTGTGGTCGCCGATCCACCCCCACCCCAGCATCCCAGCGAGTTGCCGACCGAGGCCCTGGCCGGCAAGGACCGCCGCGACTACTTCAACCACCGCCGCGAACAGGACCCGTTGGGGGAAGCCCACCCCTGTACGTGGCGGACCCGTCTGATCAAGGTCGCTGCGGAGATCAGCGTCCGTGCCCGCCGCGTGGTCGTGCGCTTGGCGAGTTCCTGGCCCTACCTGGAACATTACCGGCGGGTGGCACAGGCCGTTCTGGCATTCTGCTCGGCGCCGGCCCCCGAGACCGGATAACGCCTGACGCCATGCCGGGTTTCGTCACCACCGGGGCCGTCCGGCTCTGGGGGAAAGGGGGTCTTGTGCGCCTGTTACGACTACAGTGCCCTCGCTCTTGCCAGACGCCTCCGCGGATCGTCCGCTACGGCCGGTTGGCTGCATACGATGAATAATTCGGG
>JBEKCP010000544.1:0-4127 GCA_050014815.1 Thermoguttaceae bacterium
CTGTCGGAAAAGCCGATAGGCCTCCCGAGCTTGACGCTGTGCGTGCGCCGGCAACGCAGTGAAGAGTTCTCGGAAACACCGCGTCGTGCGAGAATTCATAGGGCGTCCGGATCGAGCTCACCGGTGCGCCCCTCGCGATGCTCCGCAATGGCCTCGTGGGCGAGGCGAGCCAGCTTGTCCGAAGAGGCGGCAATGGCACGGTCGAACTCGTCCTCCTCGGCCAACTCGGCAAGCAAACGAGAAGCCAAAAGGTCCTGTTCGGCGGGCGCTAACCCCGAAGCCTTCGCGAATGCCTCTTGAAGAAGCGTTGTCACGGCAAACCCTCCTTTACCCACATTCTACCACGGTGGCGGAACACGGTCGAACGGCCTGCACTACAAGGGGGGGTGCGGCCATGTAGCCCGCACACGGAGGGCGTGATTCTTGTACGGCGGTCCGGCACACGGAGTGTGCCGGCTACATGACGGGAGCCCCGTCCGGCAGCCACGTCGCGGCGGGGGCGGCGATCGGGATCGGGATGGTCCGACAGGTCACGGGCCGGCAGAGCTCGGCGGGCGGACCGTCCAGCGGGGCCAGCCGCCGGGCCGCTTCGTTCTGCTCGTAGAATGTCGGCGGCTCGTAAGTCCAGCCCCGTGCGAGCCGCTTTTCCTCGCGGCACATCTTCCAATACACATAGGGTCCGCCCAAGGACGCGTAGAGCCGCGATCTCAGGCCGAACTCGCGGTGCAACGCCGCAAGCAGCGATTCCATCTTCGCCCGCAGCCCCGGATTGCCCCGGTAGTAAAGCCCGGCCCCGGCCACCACGGCCGAGTAGGAGGTGGGCAGGTCGCGGGCCTCCCAGGCGAAGCGGCGGCGGACCCGCGCGTCCGGATGGTTCTTGTACCGCTGCCAGCCGTTGAGCATGGTCCGCACGATCCGCACCACGCTCGGGCCGTTGAGCTCGAAGTCCCGTTGGAACGCCCGCACGAGCAGCTCCGTCTCGATGCCGTCCCGGAGGTGCGGGTGCCGGTAATTGAAAACCGACTGGCCGTGGATATCGGAGATGTCGTACTCGCTTTCGTCTTTCATCAGCCCCTGGGCCGAAAGTTCGGCGCAGAGCGGGGTGCCGGGCAGCGGCGTGTAGAGCATGAACTGGTGGAAGTTGGTTTCGTGGCGCACGGCGTGCTCGATCACGGAGTCGATGTTCTCGGGGGTGTGGTCTTCCAGCCCGATGATCGTCGAGCCGAGCACGCGCGTGCCGTGGGCCTGGAGCCGGCGGACGAGCGCCCGCGTGTCGGTGCCGTGGAGCTTCGCGTAGCGGCTGTCCTCGCCTTCCAGGCCCATCCAGACCCAGCTCAGCCCCAGCCGCACGAGTTGGTCGATAGTGTAGGAGCGGAGCACGCCGGCGGAGCTGAAAACGTAGAAGGCCCAGGCCTTGTCATGCCGCTCCATAAGCTCCAGGAGCCGCAGGGCCCGCGGGCGGTCCAGCAGGAAGTTCTCATCCATCATGAAGAACGAATGGACCTCCAGCTTCGCTTCGAGCTGGCACATGATGTCGAACAGTTCGTCGCCGGTCTCGTAGAAGCGGATCGAGCGCCCCTTGCCGCCGAACATCGCCGAGGTGGAGCAGAAGTTGCAGCCCACGGGGCAGCCCACCGACGGGATGACCGTGGCGGCCATGTCGCGGGCCTTTTCCGCGGCGGTCACGCCCACCGCCCGCGTGCCGTGCCCGGAGATGACCGCCGGGTGCCGGACGGGCTGCTCGGGGTCTTCGCCCAGGTACGTGCGAAACCAGCGGACCCCCTCGCCCCGCACCACGTGATCGGCGTCGATCCGCCGCGCCAGATCGGGTATGTTGGCGACGTGTCCGCCGACGATGATCCGGGCCTCGGGAAGGTGCTGGCGGACCAGCTCGCACATCTTCTTCACCTTCAGGAGGTTCGGCACGATGCCGCTGATGCCGACAACGTCGTAACGCCGGCGGCGAATCTCCTCGATGAAGCGGTCCAGCGTGGGATAATCCAAGAGCGTACACGGGGCGTCCAGGTTGGCCTGGATGAGCATCAGGCCCCAGGAGCGATGGAACAGGCGGAGCGAAAACGGCCCCTGCACCCGCGTCACCTGGTTGTGGTACAGCTCCATCGGGTTCTTCACCCGGCTGCCATATTCGTCGTCCTGCGCATAAGGTCCGAAGACGCTCGTCAGCAGGATGTTGGGCTGAGGGCCTCCGTAGTGCGCGGCGGACGGCTGCGATACGGTGGCAAAGGTTCGAACATCGTTGGTTGTCGGATTGATAGTAGATGCCTTCCAAAGGCCAAAGGACGGGACAGGGTACAAGTTGTCAATTGTACGCCGGATCGCGGGACCGTGGGTAACGGCTGGGTATAACTTGTGTAATAGATTGGTAATATTCCGGCCCGGTGCGAGACTTCCCGGCCCCGACCGACGGTCCCGTGGCCCTCATGGTGGGCCGCGACGCAATTCCCCCCCGGCAGGTCAAGCGTCGGGACAGCCCGAAGGCCGGTCGCATGAACAAGATTATTGGATCTTTGACGATCATCGGGGCGCTCTGCTCGGGGGCGGCCGGCGGGCAGACCGTGCGACATCCAAATTGTTCTTTCGCGTGTTCGCCGGTTGTGCGACTCTCTCCGAAACAGATCCGCCTCTCAACCCAGTCTTGTCAGGTCGTGCGGTTGATCGAGCCTCGACATATAGTTCGCATACTGACTGAGAAGTGCAGCCGCGTAACCCTGTCGAAGGCGGATGACACGCCGCAGCCCGACGTGCAGTTGCTCAAGCTGACCCGCTCGCCGATTTGGGGGATCAATCCTCACCGAGAACGGTATGGTCAACGGCAAGCGAAGAAGCGATCGCAGAAGCTCTTCACGATTCTCGCCCGCCGGAATCGCTGCAGCGTCCGCCAACTCGATGACTTTCGCCGCGCGCCCCTTCACAATATCGAGCCGTTGCCTCCACGGCAACGTCAGGAGCGGCGGTGCCTGCTGCCCAAGATCAATACTGCAAGCCCCCTCGGGATTCAGTACAGCCATGTCAAGAATCCAGGCCGGGACGTAGAGCGCTTGATTCACCTGGCTGAACCAAACATCCTCTGCGCCTTCTGCAAAATGGCAAAGTTCAAATTCGTGTTCTTGAACACGTGGCCCTTTCTTCGACTTGGCTCTTGAACCCACTGGCAGCAACGTCAGCATCTGACGTTCGTCACGAAGGTCCTTCTTTCGGCGCCCGTCCTTTCGAACCATAAGGTCACAGGGCTGGGCGACCACCACATACTGGTCGCCACTATCACTGCGAAAGATGTCTCCGAAATCCACAGGTAAGTGCAGCAGATTAAGGTCCGCCGCCGTGTCGTACACTTCCGCACGTTGCAGTTCCTCGGCTGTTTTCTCAACGTGTTTGGAAATACCGCCGGTTTCAATCGCACAAAGGGGATCGATCTCCCAAATCGCTTTGTGGAGTTCTTCATCTAACCTCAGTCGCGATCGCACGCCGCGTTCTTGCACGGCCTCGAAGATCCTCATGAGCGTCTCTGGGGACCACGCTCCCTCTTCGCGGGATGAGCGATATATGATTCTCTCGAACGCGTCCACGCCAAAGGAATCGATCTTGTCAATTGCCTCATTGTGTGCCGCTAAGGCCGCCTCTTTCAGCTTGCTTCTCAGTACGCGAAACAAACGAAACAGGAGCGTCCCTTTCAGTCGGTGAACGAAACGCTCGCGGCCTTCCCCCGTCAACCGTGTTTTCGCGATTACCACCACATAGTCCGCGATGGCTGGATAATCCCGGGCGATTATCCTCTCCAAAGCGATTTCCGATTCGTCGGTGGTCGCATTGTGTGTCAGAAGAGCGTATGCGTACCTATACTGCCCCAACCGCTGATGAACCTGGTCGATTAGCCTTCGGCCGTCGTCCTGCTTACCCCCTTCGAGTCGGAAATCATCATCAAATATAAACAGAGTTGGCGTTGCCGCGACCTGTGCAATAAGCCCTTCCGACTGTGCCCGCCACTCGGTGAGACTCAGTAGCTTCACGTCAGCAGCAGCGCCTAAGATTTCCGAGAACGCCTTTCCCGCCAGCCTGTCTTGCTCCGCCCCTCCATTTCCCGCAACGGTCTGTAGTACATCAAAAGC
>JBEKCP010000545.1:0-4093 GCA_050014815.1 Thermoguttaceae bacterium
CGGCCGCCGCGCCCAGGGCCCCCAATCGCGACAGGAAGGTCCGGCCATACCCGTAAATGACCCCGACGCACGCCAGCATGGCGATCACGCTGGGGAGTCGGGTGGACGTTTCATCGAAGTCCCCGCGGAGCCGGGCCATTCCCGCGATGATCCAGTTCTGCAAGGGCGGCCGGCTCAGAAAGGGCTCGCCTTGTTGCCGCGGCACGATCCAGTCGCCCCGGAGCACCATTTCGCGGGCGATTTGGGCCCGGCGGGTCTCCTCCCCGCGAAAGGGGAGCTTATTCATGTGATAGGAGTATGCCAGCCCCACGAGGGCCAGTAACAGGCCGATCTCCCACTCCAGCCACCAGGGCTTCGAGGCCGTCCGTGTCATAACACCATGCGGTTGTAGTAGGTGCCCCCATGTTAGTGGGTCTACTGAACACTTCCTGCCCGCGTCGAGGTTGCGAACGAACCAAAGACTGACGCAAGTGCCGAAAATGACGGCAGACCGGCGGCGCCTCTCTTATCGGCCGGGCGGCACCCCATACTTGCGGCATTGGACGGTTCCGGCCGCGATTCTTAGCCCGTCTGGCGGGGTGGTTGCCCCATAGCGCCCGGCATGGGTCGCGAACCGCCAGGCTGAAGGCCCAGCCTTTCGCTCAGCCCCGGTGCAGCCCGGGGTATTCGGGCAATCAGGACCGTGCCGCGGCCCAATGGGCCAACAACCCGTGGACGGCGTCCGGAAGGCGTAGTGGAAAGGCACAATCAGTAAGGAACGTAGGAGAGCAGAGCCCCTGATTGCAGGGTCAGGCACGGTGGTCTATGCTGGTGAAAATCCAGAACGCCTCACCATGCGGATTCGCTACGCGAAGGTTAGAAAAAATGAAGACACAGGGATCAATCTGTCGGATCGGAGTCTTCTACGACGGGTCCTTTTTCGCCCCCGCGGAAAGCCTTGTGTCGCCTTGCGCGGAGCGAAAGGCGACAATCCAGCCAGCCTACTCTTTCCACAACAGAAACTAATTAGGTGTGAAGGAAACCCAATCTATGTTCAGCCGTATTGTATGCAATCCCGCTGTTCTCGGCGGAAAGCCATGTGTCAAGGGAACGCGAATCAGCGTCGAGTTCATTCTGGAACTGGTTGCGTCCGGCGCCAGTCGGGATGACGTGCTCCGCGCGTATCCCCATCTGACGGGCGAAGATGTCGGCGAAGCCCTTGGCTACGCAGTCCATTTCCTGGAGAACGACGTGCAGTTATCGGCCGAGGTTTCCTCGTGAAACTGCGAGAATTCCCGTTACTGGCCGACGAGAACATTTCTCCTTCATTGTGGTGGCCAAACGGAGCGGCGGGGTGGTGAACATCCGCGCGCGGAAACTGTAAAGCCCTGATGCCGCTCGCTGCTCAAAGGGCTTTGCCGGGGCCGTCTTCTGCCAGTGTCGCGGGCATGGCGCGCCGCCTGGGGGCAGGCAACGAAGAGGCGGTCATCTGAGCAGGGCGCCCTAACCCTCTCCCGGCGGGAGAGGGGATTGGCTTGACCAGGCCGTTGACGCCACCCTGGCACCGCCGCCCTAACCCTCTCCCGGTCGTGCCGCAGCGGCACGCGGGAGAGGGGACTTGGCGAGAAGCCCGCCGATCAGCCCCGCACGAAGGGGTTGGTCCGCTTCTCGCAGCCCACGGTCGTCTGGGGGCCGTGCCCCGGCAGCAGGACCGTTGAGTCGGGCAGGGTGTAGAGCTTGGCCTGGATGCCGGCGACCAACTGCTTGTAGTCGCCGTCGGCGAAGTCGGCCCTGCCGACACTCCCGGAGAATATCACATCCCCCACGAATACTATATAGGGGTCGTGGCCTCGCCACAGGTAAACCACGTGGCCGATGGAATGGCCCGGAATGGCGAGCACTTCCCAGTCGAACCCGGCGGCGGAGAAGGTGTCGCCCTCGCGGACCGTTACGTCGGCCGGCGGGCTGGTGATGCCCAGCCCGAAGGCCGCCGACAGGTTCAACGCCGCGTCAGTCAGCTTTGGGGCATCGGCGTGTCCGATCACCAACGGGCACTGGGGCCACCGCTCTTTCAGGGCCGCATTTCCGCCGATGTGGTCCGCGTGGCCGTGAGTGTTGAGGATCGCGGCGGGGGTCAAACGCTCGCGGTCCAGGCACTCGATCACTTTTTCCGGCTCCAGCCCCGGGTCCACGACGACGCAGTCGCTCCGCGGCTCCAGCCGGGCGATAAAGGTATTTTCTTCAAAACCTGCGGAAATGATCCGCTGGATCTGGAGGGCATCGTTCACAAATTGGTCTCCCCTTGGAGGCAAAGTGCGGTTATAGTCTACGCGGGCCGAAATGCGACGTTTCGCCTTCGGAAACGCACTACTACGTCCCGGGCACGGCGTAAGATGTATGGCTTAATCGGACCGGACAGGCCCGCCGACCCGGAGGACCGGAAGAATGCGAGTTCAAAACGAAACATTGTAATCCCGCCGGGTGGAAGATGCGATAAGGTCCAAGAGGGGTTATTTCAGGGCGAGAACCAAGGAGGGTTCGATTCATGTATTGGCGCAAATGGATTTGCGGCGGCTTGTCCGTCCTGGCAGCGTGTGTGGGGTTGACTTCGCTGGCAGCCGCTCAGGCCCCGGCGACACCCGCCCCGGCGGGGCCTGCTGCGGGCCCTGCCACGACGGAAACCCCGTCGGCCACCCCCGCGACGAGACCCGTCTACAGGATCGCGGAGCACATCGAGCTTTTGGCTCCGAACGCGGAGACGGCGAAGCTGCAGGCCGGGGACCCCAACGAGCACCCGCTCATGCCCGCCCTCCGCTGGGCCCGCGATGGAGTCGTCAACGTCGAGAAGCTCCAGGACTACTCGGCCACCGTGGTCAAGCGGGAGCGGATCAGCGGCAAGCTGGGCGACCAGCAGTTCATGTCCGCCAAGGTCCGTCACAAGCCCTTCAGCGTCTACCTGAAGTTCGACAGCCCGGCGTCGCTCAAGGGCCGGGAAGTGATCTACGTCGAGGGGGCCAACAACGGCAAGATGTGGGCCCACAGCACCGGAATCGAGCAAACGATGTTCCACACCGTGTCGCTGAGGCCCGACGGCCCCTTGGCCATGCGGGACCAGCGCTACCCCGTCACCGAGCTCGGCATCCTCAACCTGACGCACCGGCTCATCGAGGTCGCCGAGCAGGACATCAAGTACGGCGAGTGCGAGGTGAAGTTCTTCAAGGGGGCGAAGATCAACGACCGGGTGTGTACCTGCACCCAGGTGATCCACCCGGTGCCGCGGCGGAACTTCCTCTTTCACATCGCGCGGATCTTCGTCGATGACGAGCTGAACCTGCCCATCCACTACGAGGCCTACGACTGGCCGAAGAAGGCGGGCGGGGCTCCCGAGCTGCTCGAACAGTACACGTACTTGAACCTGAAGTTGAACGCCGGGCTCACCAACGACGACTTCGACATCCATAATTCCAAGTACGGTTTTTCCCGCTGAGCCCTCTCGTTCCGACGGTCCTCCGTGGGAACGTCCTGAGGGGACACTCTGCGTCCCCGAGCGGCTGTGACGCAGCCACCGGGAAGGGCCGCAGGAGCGGCCACCACGTGCGTTCCCACGCAGAGCGTGGGAACGAGGAAATCTCCGTTGGGCCGCGGACTTGCCGCTTGGCCGCGGGCCGGGTAGACTGCGGGTATGGAGCCGTCCCGCCCTCGTGCCACTGCCGGCCGAAAAAAGGGGACAGTCCCCATTTGTGCGAAGCACCCTCCGGGCCGTTCCGGCAAATGGGGACTGTCCCCTTTTTTCGCATGGCGGGTGCTCCGGCTCCCGCTGATCGCCTACCTCCTGGTCATTCTCGGGCTGATGTTTTTCGAGGAATCGCTGATCTTTTTCCCGAGCGACTCGACGACCGGCGTTTGGAACCGGGGCGGCCTGCCCATCGAAGACGCCTGGTTTGCGGCCGGCGACGGCACCAAACTCCACGGATGGTATCTGCGGCACGAGCGGCCGCGAGCGGTCATCCTGTTCTGCCACGGGAACGCCGGCAACGTCACTGACCGGGCGGAGGTGATCGAGGCCCTTTGGCAGCGCGGCGCGTCGGTCCTGGTGTTCGACTACCGCGGCTAC
>JBEKCP010000546.1:0-4086 GCA_050014815.1 Thermoguttaceae bacterium
CAATGCCCCGCCGGCCGATGGCCCGCCAGGCCCCGGTCCAGGCCCCGGTCCAGGCCCAGGCCCCGGTCCAGGTCCAGGTCCAGGCCCCGGTCCAGGCCCAGGTCCCGGCCCAGGTCCCGGTCCCGGTCCGGGAGGCCCCGGCCCCGGTCCAGGAGGCCCCGGTCCAGGCCCTGGCCCCATCGCCGGAATCCTGCCGCCCATGGGGGACCTTCCGCACGACTACGTGCCCGAGTTGGTGCTGTATGTCACCACCGGCACGGAGACCTCGCCGGGCATGCTGTATCAAGTCGCCGACACCGGCCGCGTTATGGGCAAGGTGCCGCTGCCGTATACGGCAACCGGCATCGCCTTGCACCGCGGCCACGGCCTGGTCCTGGCCGTTCCGCGGGAAGGCGGCAAGCTCTATGATGTGGACGATACGGGCAAGCTTTCCACGCTGCTGGAGAAGGATCCGGCCATGCCGCACCCGATCCGCGTGGGAATTGCCGGCCAGTCCGACACGATCGTCGTGGCCGACAACATCGCCAACCAGTTGGCCGCCACCTCCATCGGCGGCACCAAGGGCAAGGTCTACCAGCGATTTGACGGCTCGCAGTACTCGTCGCAGGACATGTCGGTCGCCGTCACCAACGACAAGCACGTGATGTTCAGCAGCCCGGCCGTGCCGGGCGTGTTCCGGTTCTCCGGCGACGAGTCTCCCTCGAGCAAGAAGCCCGTGCTGCCCGTCAGCGGCGGCGTGGCGGCCGATCCCAAGTCGCTCCGTTGGGCCGCGTGCCAGGACCCCAATACGATTCTGGTCTACGAAGGCGAAGAGCTGGTCAAGAAGCTCCGGCTGCCGCCGGGAAAAAGCTTCTATCGCAACGGCCTCCTCTCGTTCTCTCCGGCCGGCTCGATCATCGTCGCCGTGCGGGATGAGGACAAGCAGGTCGGCGACGTCTGGTTCCTCTGCTACGACATCGACAAGGACGATGTCCGCAGCCTGTTCCCGTGGAAGTTCGAGCAGATGCAGGACTTCACTTCCGGGCCGCGGATGCTGTGGAACCGGCATTCGCCCAGCGGATACAAGAGTACGTACTAGCACTCCGACAGGCTAATGCTTGATCAAGCACGTTTAGCGGGCGGGCTTGCCCGCCGCGTCGAGGGGTTTATGAGATCCCGGCGGGTAGTGTACGTCTGGGTGTTCGCGGCGGGACTGGCGGCGACCTATGCGCGCGGGCAGACGCTCCAACTCCCGACCTTCGCGTTCACGACCGTCAGCACCACGGTTTCGGTGCCCGACCAGGGGAGCGCTTTCCTGGGCGGGATCAACCGGGCCTCGGACGGCCGGAGCGAGTTCGGGGTGCCGGGGCTGGACAAGATCCCCATGGCGAATCGTCTGTTCAAGAATACGGGGATCGGGCAAGC
Source organism: Thermoguttaceae bacterium (assembly GCA_050014815.1). Taxonomy (GTDB): domain Bacteria; phylum Planctomycetota; class Planctomycetia; order Pirellulales; family Thermoguttaceae; genus JBEKCP01. The sequence goes on from JBEKCP010000546.1 coordinate 1,405, forward strand.
CCGAAGCGCCTCGAGCATGGTCGTGACGGCGACCATCCATGATTTCGACGCGATGGAGGCCGCGCTGATGGGCAGCAGCTCCGCGGGCGGCATTGCCGCATCGGGCTACTCGGCCGGCGCGGCCGCCCTGGTCCGCGACGTCCCGCGGACCCCCGCGGCGACCCTGGCCGGCCAATGGCAGCCGAAGGTGGACCCGCCGGGAACCACGTCGCCGCTGGCCGACCCGGCCACCGAGCAGGCCCGGCGGCTGGCCCAGCGCGACGTGCGGGCAAGCGAGGCCCAGCAGTACTTCGAGCGGGCCAGGCAGGCGGAGGCCGACGGCAAGCCGAGCGTCGCCAAGATCTATTATCGGATGGCGGTCCGCCGGGCCGACGGGGACCTGAAAGAGCAGGCCCTGGCCCGCCTCGACGCCCTCAGCGGCGCCACCGCCAGCCTCGCCCAGGACCAGCCGTAATCGGCCGCAGACGGTGCAGAACAAGGTCGATCGGGTGCGGAGTGCCTCGGGCAGGGCCAGTGTGCTGGGCAAGTGGACCTCGGGAACGAAAGGCTTCCGCGATGGCAAGGCGATTCTGTCGTTGCATGGCACTGGCGGGGGGGCTGGCAGTGCTGCTCGGGATCGGCTGGACGGCCGCACGCTCGGCCGCAGCCGAATACAAGACTCAGCAAGAGCGTTTGGCTTCGGGTCACGTCGCTGAGGCCCTCCAATACGAGATCACCGGGAACAACTCCCGTCGGGACGGGCTCCTCAAGACGGCACTGGAGGAGGCTCCCGACTACCCGGCCGCGCGGTGGCAGAGCGGCTACGTCCGCTCGGGCAGGCGCTGGATCAAGTTCGAAGAAGTGCCCTAACTGGCGTCCCAGGACCAGCGGCTGGCCGCCTACCACCGTATGCGGGACAAGTGTGGCGACACGGTCGAGCCGCAGTTGAAACTGGCCCGCTGGTGCAAGGAAGCGGGCCTGCCGGAGCAGTGGCGGGCGCACCTGGGCCACGTGCTCCAGCTCGACCCTGACAATCAGGAGGCCCGCGCGGCCCTCGGCTACCAACGGGTCGGCGGCGGCTGGATGACGGGGCCGGAGATCGGGCGGGTCAAAGCGCGGGCGGCGGCGGCGAATGCGGCCCTCCGCGAGTGGCGGCCGAGGCTGATCAAGATCCGCAACGGCTTGCCCCGCGGCGATGAGCGGAAGGCAATCGCCCAGGAGCGATTGGACGCCATCCAGGATTCCACGGCGGTCGGAGCCATTGAGGCGGTGCTCTGCGGGGACCGGGTGACGGCGCTGACGGGCATCAACAAGCTCGCCGAGATGCCGGCCGCCGACGCCTCCGTGTCGCTGGCCCGTCAGGCCCTCTTCTCCCCCTGGCCGCCGGTTCGCCGGGCGGCGGTGGAAAAACTCAAGAACCGCGACCGGGAAACCTTCGTGCCCGTGCTGCTCTCCATCATGGGCTCTCCGATCCAGAGCCGGGTCGAGTTGTTCGAGGACCCGAGTGCCGGCCGACTCCTCTATCGGCACATCTTCTATCGTCAGGGGCAGGAGCGAGACCAGATGGCCGTGTTCGACTCGGTGTACGCTCCCGACGACGGAACGCGGTACCTGATCTTCGACGACGGGACCCGCGCCGTCCGCTTCCCCAACGGACAAGTCCAGCTTGTGGGAGAAACGTCCTTATGGGGCGAACGTGAGGCCGCAAACGCCGTCGCCGATCAATCGCTGCGGAGGCAACCGTACCCGGCGAGCGCGATCCCCGAGGCGTTGCAGACCGCGCGGATCGAGGCGGCCGCGACGGCGCAACAACGCGAAGCGGCGGTCGCCCGCCAGAACGCCATGACCGAGGCCATGAGCCGCCCAATCTGCCGGCTCTTGAACGAGGTCACGGGGGAGAATCTGCCCGACACCCCCGATGCCTGGTCCGAGTGGTGGGCCGAGACCGACGAGGTGTACGTCCCGGGCAACAAGCCGAGGTCGGTGGCTTATCAGCAGGATCCGCGGGTGATAACCGGTGCAGGCCGCCCTTCGGTACCGGCGATCGTCCATTACAGTCCTTCGGTACCGGCGATCGTCCATTACAGTTGCCTGGCAGCGGGCACGCCGGTGTGGACCGAATCCGGGCCGCTGGCCATCGAGCGGATTCGGGTCGGCGACCGCGTCCTGGCCCAAGACCCTGATACCGGCCAGTTGGCCTACAAGCCGGTGCTACACACGACTGTCCGCGAAGACGCCCCGCTGGTGAGGCTCGATCTGTTGGACGACACGATCACCTCCAGTAGCGGGCATCCGTTTTGGATCGCCGGCCAGGGCTGGGTGAAGGCCCGCGACATCGGGCCGTACATGCACTTCCACGGGGCGGCGGGCACGACGCCGCTGGTGAACTCGCAGTTGGAGGGGACCGGCAGGGTCTACAATCTGATCGTGGCCGACTTTCACAGCTACTTCGTCGGCAAGGCGATGGTCCTGAGCCACGACATCACCCGCCGCTCGCCGAGCGACGTGCTTGTGCCCGGCCTTGCGCCGCATGACGCAGCCGGACGCCTAGCGGTCGTCCAAAAGTGACTTCGTGTTTTGACCGCGGCGTCCCCTCACCCCCTGCCCCTCTCCCGGAGGGCGAGGGGAGCTTTGTTTAGTGTCGGTTGGGATCGACGCCCGGCTGGTTGGAAAGCTCCTTGATCTCGCGGACCCAGATGTTGC
>JBEKCP010000547.1:0-4074 GCA_050014815.1 Thermoguttaceae bacterium
GCGGGCGCCACGGCCGCGCGCTGAAATACGCCCAGTACGCGACCTTCCGGGAGCCGGTGACCGTGGAAGAGGGGGGGACGCTGCCGGGCGTAACGGTTGCCTACGAGACCTACGGCCGACTCAATGCCCGGGCCGATAACGCCGTGCTGGTCTGCCACGCCTTGTCGGGCGATTCGCACGTTGCCCGGCACGACCCGGTGGATGATCCCGGCTGGTGGGACATTGCCATCGGGCCGGGCAAGCCGATCGACACGGATCGGTACTTCGTGCTATGTCCGAACATCCTGGGCGGCTGCCGGGGCACGACGGGTCCCAACAGCACCAATCCGGAGACGGGCCGCCCCTGGGGCGCCGACTTCCCGGTCATCACCGTCGGCGACATGGTGCGGGTGCAGAAGCTCCTGGTGGATCACCTGGGGATCGGGCGGCTCCGCGGGGTGGTGGGGGGCTCGTTGGGGGGCCACATGACGCTGGCCTGGGCCACGCAGTTTCCCGACCAGGTGGCCGGCGCCATGGCCCTGGCCACGTCCCCGCGGCTCACGAGCCAGGCCCTGGCCTTCGACGTGGTGGGCCGCAACGCCATCCTCCGCGACCCCGCCTACCAGGACGGCCAGTATTATGCGGCCGGCAGCGGCCCGACCATCGGACTGTCGCTGGCGCGGATGCTCGGCCACATTACCTACCTGTCGCGCGAGGCGATGATCGAGAAGTTCGACGCCCATCGCCTCCAACCGCGGCAGGTCCAGACCCAGTTCGAGACCCGCTTCTCCGTCGGTTCCTACCTGGCCTACCAGGGCGACAAGTTCGTCGAGCGGTTCGACGCCAACAGCTACCTGGCCCTCACCATGGCCATCGACCTGTTCGACCTGGGCGACACGCGGGAGCAACTGGCCGAGTCGCTGCGGGTCAGCCGGTGCCGCTGGCTCCTGGTGAGTTTTTCGAGCGACTGGCTGTTCCCGCCGTTTCAGTGCCAAGAGATGGTCGAGGCCCTGATCGCCCAGCGCAAGCCGGTCAGCTACTGCAATGTCGAGAGCAACTGCGGCCACGACGCCTTCCTGCTGGCGGACAACCTGCCGATCTACGGCGAGTTGATGCGGGCGTTCCTGGCCAACCTGGGCGAGGACGGTCCCACGGGCGGCGAGGAGGAGGTTGACCAGGCCGACGAAGACCCCGCCTGCCACGCCCCGACCAGCATCTTCCACCACCGCCGGCTGGACTACGATTCGATCGTCGAGTTGATTCCCGAGGGGGCCAGCGTGCTGGACCTCGGCTGCGGCACGGGCGGACTGCTGGCGCGGCTCCGCCGCCGCGGCTGCCGGCCGATCATGGGGATCGAGCTGGACCAGCGGGCGATCCTGGCCTGCGTCTGCCGCGGCCTCGACGTCGTCCACTACGACCTCAACCAGGGCCTCTCCGCGTTCGCGGACCGGCAGTTCGACTTCGTCGTCCTCTCGCAGACCCTGCAGGCGGTGCTGGACGTCCAACGGGTGCTGGCCGAGATGCTCCGCGTCGGGCGGCAGGGCATCGTCAGCTTCCCGAACATCGGCTACTGGAAGCTCCGCAAGCACCTTTTCGACGAGGGCCGCGCCCCCAGGGCCGGCACGCTCCTGGGTTACCAGTGGTACAACAGCCCGAACGTCCGTTTCCTCTCGATCGCCGACTTCGAGGACTTCTGCCGCCAGGAGGGGATCACGATCCATCAGCGGATCGCGCTGGACACCGAGGCCGGGCGGACCGTCGAGGACGACCCGAACCTCAACGCCGACATGGCGATCGTCGTGGTGAGCAAGTAGTACGATGAATAATCCGGCCTGGCAAACGTCGCCCTTCCGGTCCCATAGGTCCCATGAGCCCCGCCGCGCGGCCGAGGGCTTCGCGCGATCGGCCGTTTCGCCTAGAATCGAGTAAATGAGTGCCACCCCGACGACGCCGATCTTCTCCGATGCCCGCGGACAGGGCGTGCTGGTCTTCGACGGCGCCATGGGCACCGAGATCTACCGGCACCACGTTTTTACGAACCGCTCGTTCGACGAGCTGTGCCTGTCGGAGCCGAAGCTGATCGAGCAGATCCACCGCGAGTACTGCGAGGCCGGGGCCGACGTCCTGACGACCAACACGTTCGGGGCCAACCGGGTGGCCCTGGCCAAGTTCGCCCTGGCGGACCGGGTGCGGGCGATCAACCGCGCCGGGGCGGCGCTGGCCCGCGGAGTGGCCGATGCCGCCGGCCGCGATGTCCTGGTGGCCGGCTCCGTCGGACCGTTGCCCTCGCAGCCCCCCTACGACACGCAGGTCGAGGAGATGATCGTCGAGCAGGTCGAGGGCCTGCGGGAGGGGGGGGCCGATTTCATCGCGTTCGAGACCCAGCCGACCCGGGCCGCCCTGGAGCGGTGCGCCGCCGCCATGCGGCGCCTGCCGGACGTGCCCTACCTCCTCTCGTTTGCGATCGTGGCGCCGGGCGAGTCGGCGGCGGGCGAGCCGGTCGAGCGGATGCTCGCGCCGCTCGCCGAAGGCTGCCCGCCGCCGGTGGCCTGGGGCATCAACTGCGGCAGCGGCCCCGACGGCCTCCTCAGCGCGGTCGAGCGGGCGGTCCGCATCGCCACGATCCCGCTGGTGGTCCAGCCCAACGCCGGCATCCCCAGGGAGGTCGATTACCGGCGGATCTACTTCTGCTCGCCCGAGTACCTCACCGAGTATGCCAAGCGGTACGTCGCCCTGGGGGCGGCGGCGGTGGGCGGGTGCTGCGGCACCACGCCCGACCACATCCGCGAGATGGCCCGGTCGATCAAGCCGCTCAGCCGGCCCCGGGTCGTCACGGCGAAGAAGCAGCAGAAGCCGGTGCCGGAGAAGCCGCCGCTCCCCCTGGCCGGCAAGAGCCGGCTGGGCGAGCGGCTCGCCCTGCGCCAATGGGTCACCACCGTCGAGCTGACCCCGCCCCGCGGCTACAACCTCACTACGACGGTCGAGAAGAGCCGCACACTCCAGAAGCGCGGCGTCTCGGCGATCAACATCCCCGACGGCCCCCGGGCCAGCTCCCGCATCTCACCCTTGATCACGGCCGACCGGATCCAGCGAGAGGCGGGCATCGAAGGCATCCTCCACTTCTGCTGCCGCGACCGCAACCTCATCGGCATGCAGGCCGACCTGCTGGCCTGTGCCGCCTGCGAGATCCACAACCTGCTGTTTGTCACGGGCGATCCGCCCAAGCTGGGCGACTACCCGCACGCCACCGGCGTGTTCGACGCCGACTCGATCGGCATGGTCGGCGTCCAGCGGCGGCTCAACTGCGGCATCGACCTGGGCGGACAGCCTATCGACCCGCAAACCAAGGCCGTCATCGGCGTCGGCCTGGACCCCACCGCTCTGGACCGCAAGCGGGAGATCGCGCGGTTCCGCCAGAAGGTCGAGGCGGGGGCGGAGTTCGCCATCACGCAGCCGGTCTTCGATCCCGACGCCCTGCTGGGCATGCTCGACGAGATCGAGGGGCTCGGCATCCCGATCATCGCCGGCATCTGGCCGCTGGTGAGTTATCGCAACGCCCAGTTCATGCGGAACGAGGTGCCCGGCGTCGTCGTGCCCGACGCCATCATGGAGCAGATGGCCGCCGTCACGGACCGCGAGGGACAGACGGCGGCGGGCGTGGCCATTGCGCGGGAGTCGATCGCGCGGGTCCGCTCGCGGGTGGCCGGCGTCCAGGTGAGCGCCCCCATGGGGAACATCGAGACCGCCTGGGCGGTGCTCCGCGAGGAATCGGGCGGACCAGTTTAGGGCATGGTTGAGAAGTTGGCGTTGGCGGGCGCATGTCGTAGGTCCCGCTTGCCGAGCGGGACCCCTTTCGCGTGGTCCCGCTCGGCAAGCGGGACCTACGGGATGCCCTGTTCAGCCTACTCGATCCGGAGCGCCTCCAGGCCGTTCTCGGAAGCGACCAGGAGCACCGGCTTGCCGTCCACCATCACGGTGGCCAGGCCGCCGAGGATCGCCCCGTAGTTGAACCGGTCGATCGGCCGGCCGTCGGCCGAGACGAAATGGATCGAGCCGTCGCAGCCGGGCAGGATCCATGCGCCGGGACCGTCGGCC
>JBEKCP010000548.1:0-4072 GCA_050014815.1 Thermoguttaceae bacterium
CCCAGAAGGCCGACTGGCAGCCCAAGCCGTTGGCCGAGGGCGGGCCGCTGGATCCCGCGGCCCTGGTCGTCGCGCCGGCCAAGATCCGCGGACTCCGCTCGTGGACCGTGGAGACGCCGCACGTCCGTAGCGACTCGTTGTTCTTTTCGCAATGTAGTGTCGAATCCAGCCCGGACGGCCGTTATTTGCTCGTCGCGTGCCCGGGTGGCGTGCGGGTCCTCGACGCCAAGACGCTGCGGATGGTCAAGTTCATGCCGGGATTCGCGAGGTGCGCGAGCTGGTCGCCCGGGGGCCGGCTGGTTGCGGCCGCCGGACGGGGACCAGAAGGTCGGCACGAGGTCCGCCTCTGGGACGTGCAAACCGGCAAAGTCGTCCATTGCCTTAGACCGCGGGCGCCATGGGGGGACACGGGTTACCAGAACCACGTGTCGATTTGCTGGTCGCCCGATGGCCGAGTGCTCGGCGTTGCCAGTAAACAGGCCCGGAGCCCGAACCACTGGTGGTCCCTGATCCTCTGGGATGTTGAGCGAGGGGTTGCATTGAAAGAATGCGGATTTCAAGAAACCGGGCTGGGGCCTTTCGTGTTCCTGCCCGACGGAAAGACAATCGCATGTGCCGCTGGGACCGGACGACGGGGTGAACTGGCCGTGAAGTTGCTGGACGCCGCCACGCTGGCGCCGCGGCAGACGCTCGGCACGGGCAGCGACAGCAGTGGGCTTCGCCTCTCGCCCGATGGCTCGCTCCTGGTTGGCCCCGCCGGGGCCGAGGGGCCAAGGGGTAGTCGCCTCCGATGCTGGCGGGTGGCCGATTGGTCCGTCGCTTGCGATTTCGATTTCGGTTTCGGCGGGCCGGCCGCGGTGATCCGTTTCTCGCAGGACAACAAACTGCTGGCAGGGGGCCCGCGGATCTGCGACCCCCTGACCGGCAAGGTCCTCAAAACGCTGCCGCAGGGATACCCGGTTGCCGTGGACTTCTCGGCGGAGGGCAAACAACTGGCGGCGCTCTACGAACCTCCCCGCGTTGTGCTGTGGGACCTCGGCACGATGCAGGTGGCCAGGAGTCTTACCGGCCACGGGAGTGAAGTGTCGTTTCTCCGGTTTGCCCGGAAGGGAGGCGCGCTGGCCTGGCGCGACTCGTCAGGATACATACACGTGTTCCGTTCCGGCCAGAAGGAAATGCTACTGTCGCTCCTTTTTCCGGATTCACGAGTGGTGAACCGGTGGGACCAGACCAACCTGGACATTTCCCCGGACGGGCGGCTCGTCAAGTTCAACGAAACGTTGTGGGACGTGGCAACCGGCAAGATCGTTGAGAAAAGCGGAAGACGGGACTGGTTTACCGGCCGCTGGTCGCCGGACAATCAATTGCCGGCGGTGAAGGACCACCGCATTATCGGGATCGCCGATCCGGTCCACCGAACCCTCCGTGAGTTCGCCAAGCCGATCGGTGACATTGGCGGCTGGGGGTGGCAGTTTTCGCCGGACGGGTCCCGGCTGCTGGGATTGTCCGGGGGACGCGTCCGGCTTTTCGATAGCGCCTCGGGCGAGTTGTTCCGCGAAATTCCCGCTGGCGGCATTAGCGGCGTCGTCTGGGCTGCCGACGGCAAGTCGATCCGGTGGATGGTGGGGGGGGGCGACAAGGGTTGGCTGGTTTCCGATGGCCCCACGGGCAAGCTAAGCCACAAACTCGCGGGAGTCGGGTGGATCGCAGGCATCGACTTCGCCCCCAGCCGCGGGCTCGTGGCCGTCGGGACGGATGAGGGGAACGTCCTCCTGGCGGAGGTCGCTACGGGCAAGACCGTGCGACTCTTCGATACGCAGGTCCGCAATCACATCAGCCCGGCCTTCACGGGCGACGACCGGCGGTTGTGGGTCGGCGGCAACAACTTCGTCCGCCAGTGGGACGTCGAGACGGCCCAGCCCGTGGTGACGCTCCTGCCGATCGAGGGCAACCGCTTCGCGCTCATTTCGCCGGAGGGCCACTACCGCGGCTCGCCCGGCATCGACGATCAATTGCTCTACGTCGCTCTGACCGACGAGGGCGAGTACCTGACCCTCTCCGGGGCCGAGTTCGAGAAGCAGTACGGCTGGAAGAACGATCCGGCGAAGGTGCCGGCGCCGTGAGGGGGGATAAGCCGATTCGGAAAGCTCCCCTCTCCCGCGCGCCGCTGCGGCACGATTGGGAGAGGGGACTTCAGTTTGCCCGCGGGCCGTCGCCCGGCAGCGGCGGGGTATCGCCCCGGAACGCTCCCTTGTGAGTTGTTTCCGGCCGGCCGGGAAGAGCGACCGTCGCCTCGAACTCGCCGCAGATGAGGTTGTCCACGCGCTTGCCGTCGATGTGAAAACGGTACTTCGCGGGCTTCCCCTCGGCCGCGCCGAGGACCGGGGCCCGGATCTCGAACTCGCCGGCCACGGTCGTCATCGAGACTTCGACGCTGCCGGGGGCGAAGGCCGTCGATTCGCCGGGGCCTCCCCGCTGGCCGAGCCGCGTCCAGCGGGCGGCCGTCACCTTGCCGTCGTGGATCTCGAAAATGACGCCAATCCGGCGTTCGCCAGGCGCCTCGCCGCCCGCCAGCCCATGGTAAAAGACGAGATTGTACAGGCAACGATCCAGCGGTTGCCAGTACGGCGTGGCCAGGTGGCCGCGAAGCCTGCCCGAAACCTCCTGCCCATTGCGCGTGCCGCGGTAGGTTCCCCCGATCGAATCGTCGCTCTGTCCCAGTTTGGGATCCACCCGGGCCGCGATTTCAACCAGCAACTCCACGGGCTTCTGATCGGCCGGCACGAGGCCGTCGGGCTGGCAGACGATCCGGAGCTTCCCTTCCAAGCGACCGTCGGCATAGTCGAGGCGTTCGACGCGAACGATATGACCCGCTCGGTTCCATCCCGGCGACGACCCGACCGCGTGGACCCATTTTCCTTTGGACCGATACGGATAAACCCTGAGCGTGCCGGAAGGTCCGCCGGGGGACTTTGGCGGCAGGACCTGGTCCAGGAGCAACGTCCAGGTGCAGTTGTCCGGATCCACCTCGGCCGCCGAGATACCGGCGTCGAAAAGGTCCAGGCATCCGAGACAGATCAGCGCCAGCAGCGCACGGTGACAGGATGGCACAAGCACGGTTCGGGCTCCTTCTGCGGTAGGTTGCCGGTTTCGCGCCGGCAGGACGAGGGCCTTCGGCACCTTGGAGGGCCCCAACGGGAGTCGCGTGATTAGCATAACAATCCCGCGCGAATATGTCCAGGCATTGGCAAATAGTGAGGGCTTCGAGACGGCCGCCGACATCTGCGAGATCGCCATGACCGGCATCATCACCCCCATGGGAAGAGCGGGGAATTCAATAGCACTGTCCGCCCTTACGGTCGCTTGCCCAAAAGACCCTGAGACCGCATCCAGGCCTCGCAGCAGGCGGGCCAGGCCGAAGCGCCGGGCGTCTTCGCGGCTAGACCAAGGCCGTGGGCGCCCTTGCGGAATACGTGCAGTTCCGCCGGCACCCCCGCACGCCGCAACGCCAGATAGAAGTAAACGCTGTTCTCCGCCGGCACGGCCTTGTCCTCGTCCGTGTGGAACAAGAAGGTGGGCGGCGTCTCTTTCGTCACTTGCTTCTCATTGGACAGGCTGCGGACCAGGTCGGCCGGCGGGTCCTTGCCCAACAGGTTATCCTGCGATCCGCGGTGCGCGTAGGGCTCGCCCAGCGCGAGGACGCCGTAGCAGAGGATCATGAAGTCCGGCCGGCAGCTTGCGCGGTCGATCGGGTCGGCGGCCGCGGGGGTGCCGGCGTCGAAGTGCGTCCCGGCGGTCGAGGCCAGGTGCCCGCCCGCGGAGAAGCCCATGATGCCGATCCGCTCCGGGTCGATTTTCCAATCGGCCCCGCGGGCCCGGACCGTGCGGATTGCCCGCTGTGCGTCTTCCAGCGGGGCCGGATGGCCGTATCCGCGGCCGTGGTGCCGGTATTCGAGGATACAGCCGGCGACTCCGAACGAATTGAGCCATGCGGCGATGTCGCGCCCTTCGTGGCCGGTGGCGAGAAAGGCATAGGCGCCGCCGGGGCAGATGACCACGGCCGCACCGGTGG
>JBEKCP010000549.1:0-4068 GCA_050014815.1 Thermoguttaceae bacterium
GGCCCGCTCGACTGGCCGTCGCCATGGCCGTCCTCCTGCTGATCGGCCTCGTCTGTGCCGATCACGAGAAGCCGCTCTTCCGCGCGAGGAGTTTCTTCGGGGTGCTCCGGGTCGAGGCGGATCGAGAGACCGACGAGGATGGCCAGTCCTATGTCGCGGACCACCGCCTGCTGCACGGCTCGACCGAGCATGGCAGGCAGAGCTGCGATCCCGAAGAGGCCCTCCAGCCGTGGACCTACTATCACCGGACCGGCCCCGTCGGCGACCTCTTCGAGATGCTCGAAACGCGGCCCGCGTTCCGCAAGCGCGGCCGGATCGGCGTGGTGGGGCTGGGCACCGGCACCTTGGCCGCCTACGGCCAGCCGGGACAACGCCTCACCTTCTTCGAGATCGACCCGGCCGTCGACGAAATCGCCCATAACCCGCGGTTCTTCACATACCTTCGAGACTGCCGGGCGGACCTGGATGTCCGCCTGGGCGATGCCCGCTTGTCGCTGGAGCGCGAGGAGGAGCTGTTCGACGTGCTCCTGATCGACGCCTTCAGCTCGGACGCCATCCCGGTACACCTCCTGACCCGCGAGGCCCTGGAAATCTACTTCTCGAAGCTGGCCAGGCGGGGGCTGTTGGCCGTCCACATCTCGAACCGCCACCTACTCCTCAAGCCCGTCCTCGGGAACCTGGCCGAGGCCCTCGGCGTGGCGGCCCGCGTCTGCGACGACGACGACGAGAGCTACTTGGGCAAGTGCAGGTCGACCTGGGTGGTCCTGACCCTGCATGCCCGGGACCTGGGCGACCTGAACGAGAACTCCGGCTGGAAGCGCATCAAGACCGACTCCAAAAAGGGTCTCTGGACCGACGACTTCTCGAACATCGTCAGCGTGATCGACTGGGACCTGAAATGGCGTTGGCTGCCCGGCTGGGAATGGTGGCACAGGCACGTGAAGAGGCCGGCGCAGGAGGAGGGGCCTGCAAACGAATGAGTAGTTGACGGTCTCGTTCCCACGGTCCCCGTGGGAACGCACTGGGCGGACGCTCCGCGTCCCCGAGCGGGGGCCTCAACGACCCCGCCGACGCGCCCTCGGGGAAGGGCCGCAGGAGCGGCCATTGAGTCCGTTCCCACGCAGAAGCGTGGGAACGAGAGGATGTTGTCGCACCCGCCGGCCCCTGCGCCACCTGGACCGGCGCGGCAGGACCGTGTATCATGGTCTTCGGACGCACCAGAGTCTTTAGCGAACCCGGAGAGGCAGAGAGTGAACGGGCCGCAAGAGCCAATCGCACCCCCCGCGATGGCCGCCAACGGGTTGGCCGGGCCGGGCCCGGCAGGGCCGACGGCCGAGAGCCCCGGGCATCGCCTCCGCCGGCTCCTGGCCGACGCGGCGGTGGCCGTCGCGCTCTTGATCGCGCTGGGGATCGTCTTCGCGTTGGACCGGAGCGCCACCGGCACGTCCTCCGATTTTGCCCAACGGTTCGCCTCTTCCCACACGATCTTCGATGTGCTCCGGACGCCGATCGCCGAGGTCCGCGAGGACCCCAAGCGCCAACGGTGGATCGGCGCGTTCGGGGGGACGGAGGCATCGGAGGCGGCCGTCCGCTTGGGGCTCGACTGGCTGGCCCGGCACCAGGCCGGCGACGGCCACTGGGGCCCCGATTGCCTGCACCTGGCCCCCCAAGGCCGCTGCCGGGCCCCCCAACCTTGCAGCGGCGGCGGGAGCGGCCATCGCATCGCCCAGACCAGCCTGGCCATCCTGGCATTTCAGGCCGCCGGGCACTACGACTTCAACGACAACGAGTACTCGGCCCGCGTGAAACGCGGACTCGACTGGCTCCTCCAGAACCAGCGGGCGGACGGCTGCTTCCTGGACCTTGGCCGCGGCGCCCTTTCGCCGAACATGTACGAGCACGGCATCGCCACCTTCGCCCTGGCCGACGCCTGCGAAATGGCCGATTCCTCCGACCGCGAGCCGGCCGACCGCTACCGCCAGGCCGCCCAAAAGGCCATCCGGTTCATCCAGTACTCCCAGCACAATGACGGCGGCTGGCGGTACACCGACGAGCGGGAGTTGCCCAGCGACACGTCCGTTTCAGGCTGGCAGGTGCTGGCCATGAAGGCGGCCAAGCGGGCGAAGATCGTCGCGGTCAATCCGGAGTGCGTGGCCAAGGTCGAGGACTTCTTCAAGCGGTGCGAGATGCCGCAACCCGGCCGGACCGGCTACATGCCCGGCCACGCCCCCAGCGACGCCACGACCGGCGTGGGCATGCTCGTCCACGAGTTCATCCTGGAGAAGCCCGACTCCCCGCTGGTCCAGGCGGGAGCGAAGTACCTGGCCGGCGAGGCCCAGCGGGCATGGAAGGGCGAGGCCGCCCGCAAACCCCGGTTCGCCGCCCGCTCCGGAAACTTCTATACCTGGTACAACTGCACGCTGGCCATGTTCCTCGCCGGCGGCGAGCCCTGGAAGCAATGGAACGACGTCGTCCGCGATCACCTGGTCGCCCTCCAGCACCGGGTCCCCGAAAGCTGCGCCAACGGCAGTTGGTGGGACCCCGACGACGAATACTCCCTGGAGGGCGGACGCATCTACTCCACCGCCCTGGCCGCGCTCACCCTGGAGGTCTACTACCGCTACAAGAGCGGGGCGGCACAGGTCTATCGATAAATGTCCCTCCTTCGCTTGATCTACTACAGCACGCTCCTGGCCGGCTGGGCCGCCTTCTTCGGCTGGCTCGCCTCCGAGATGTTCCGCGAGGATGTCAAGCCGGAAGCTCAAACCCTCCTGGTCATGCTCACGGCGGGGATTACCGGCGCGGCCGTCGGGCTGGGACTCAACGTCGTGGCCGGCATGAGCAACGGCCAATGGCGCCAGCTCCTCCGCCGCGCCGGGCCCGGCGCCCTCGGCGGCGGCATCGGCGGAATAGTCGGCGGACTGGTCGGCGACTTCCTCTATCAGCAATTTGGATACCCCCGCGCGATCGGCTGGCTCATCATGGGCCTCGGGATCGGCGTCGTCGAAGGAGTTTATGAGAAGTCTCCCCGCAAAATCCGCAACGGACTCCTCGGCGGCGGCATCGGCGGACTCGTGGGCGGAGTCCTCTTCGACCCGATCGTGGACTGGACCCACACGCAGTCGGGCATGGCCAGCCGCGCCACCGCCTTCGTCGTGCTGGGCCTGTGCATCGGCGCCGCCATCAGCCTCGCACAGGTCGTGCTCAAGGAGGCCTGGCTGACCGTCGTGGACGGCTACCGGACCGGCCGGCAACTGACTCTCACCCAACCCGTCACCATGCTGGGGCGCTCCGACAACCTGCCGCTGCCCTTCTTGGGACCGACTAACAAGGACCTGGAACCCGAGCACGTCAGCATCGCCCGGCGCCGCGACGGGACCTACGTGCTCGAAGACAACCATTCCCGGTTGGGCACGCGGGTCAATAGCCAGCCGGTCCAGGGCCCCATGCCGCTGGCTGACGGCGACGTGATCCGGCTGGGCACGAATCTCGTTCGGTTCAACCAGCGGCGGCGTCGGGCCGGGCAGGTCGTGCCGGTCGTGCCCGCCCGTTGGACGCAGCCGGCGCCCGGGGCCCCGCCGCGTCCGGCGCCGTTGCCGGCGCCCGCATCGTCGGTGCCGCCCCCGCCGCCCAGGCCGGTGCCCGGCGGGTACCCGGCGGGTCCGTTGCCGCCGGGGGTCAAGCCGTGGGCATTGCGGCCGCCGCCGCCGCCTCCACCCCCGCCAGGGCCGTAGACTACCCGCCAGGGAACGGACTGAGCCCGATGGTTTAGTTGGTCAGCATCTTGGCGATTTTCCAAAGTCGAGCTGCGGTCCCCCCCTTCCGGAATCGGGCTGCGAGTCGCAGTCGCAACCTGCAATCGGTCCGCGGAGGCCGGAGACGCCGCGGCGCAAGGTCCGCCGAGAAGCAACTTGTCAAAGAGCCGTGTAGAGATCGTCGGGGTCCCGAGCAGGGAGTCGGCAGCGAAGATCCTACCGTATTGCGTGGCCCGTTTTCAAGGACGGAGACTGCGCTTTTTTGCAAAGACAATCGCAAAGTGGCGATGGGGGAGGCAAGGCGGAGGAAAAG
>JBEKCP010000550.1:0-7324 GCA_050014815.1 Thermoguttaceae bacterium
ACGCCCGCCCGCTAAACGGTCACTCGCCTTCCAATATCCGGCGTTCGGGATATGATTAGGATTGGTCTGGCGCGGCGCGCGCCTCGCGGGAATCCGGCCGAGATACACCCTTATGCCGCCGGTCTTGATCGATCTCCGAAATGCGGAAGACTTGCGGGATGTGATCCACCAGTCGGTCCAGGCCCTCGTGGAGGGCAAGCTGGTGGCCTTTCCCACGGAGACGGTCTACGGAGTGGCGGCCAGCGCGATGGACGAGGGGGCGGTCGAGCGGCTGATGCAGGCCAAGGGCCGGCAGCCCGGCCATGCCCTGACGCTGGCGCTTCGCAGCGCCGACGAAGCCCGCGACTACGTCCCCCAGATGAGTTCGCTGGCCCAGCGGCTGGCCCGCCGCTGCTGGCCCGGCCCGGTGACGCTGGTCGTCGACGATTCTCACCCGGAGAGCCTGGTGCGGCAGCTCCCGGCCGGGGTGCGCCAGCGTGTGCTGCCCGACCAGACGCTGGGTCTTCGGGTGCCCGGCCACCAGGTCTTGCTGGACGTTTTGCAGATGTTGGTGGGACCGCTGGCGCTTTCCAGCGCGAACCGCACCGGAGGGCCGGAGGCGGTCACGGCCCGAGAGGTGCTCGATGCCCTGGGCGACCGGCTCGATCTGGTCCTGGACGACGGCCCCTGCCGCTTCGGCGAGCCCTCCTCGGTCGTCCGCGTGCGGGGAAACCGTTACGAGATCCTCCGGGTGGGGGTGGTGCCGGAGAAGACGCTCCAGCGGCTTTCCAGCCTGCTGATCCTTTTTGTGTGTACGGGCAACACGTGCCGCAGCCCGATGGCCGAGACCATCGCCCGCCAACTCATGGCCCGGCGGCTCGGCTGCCCGCCCCAGGAGCTCGAGGACCACGGCGTGCTGGTGATGTCGGCGGGCATCGCGGCCATGCTCGGCGGCAGGGCCAGTCCCGAGGCCGTCCAGGTCATGGTCAACATGGGGCTGGCTCTGTCGGGCCATGAGACCCAGCCGCTGACCGAGCCGCTGGTCCGGCATGCCGACGTGATCTACGCGATGACGCGATCGCACCGGGACGCCATCGTCGCCCAGTGGCCCTCCGCGGCCGAGCGGGTCTCGTTGTTGGCGGCCGACGAATCGGACGTGTGCGACCCGATCGGGGGGCCTCCCGAGCGTTATCAGCGATGTGCCGTCCAGATCCGCGCCGAGTTGGAAATCCGGCTGGACCAGTTGGAATTGTAACCGAACAATAACTCAGCGGGGATGATCCATGCGCATTGCCATCGGGACCGATCATCGGGGCTATCCAATCCGCGCCAGGCTCCTGGATCTCCTCCAACGGCTGGGGCATGAAGTGGAGGACCTCGGGACCTATTCCGGCGAGGCCGTCGACTACCCCGACATCGCTGCCCGCGTCGCTCGAAAAGTCAGCCACAGTGAAGTGGATCGCGGCATCCTGATTTGCGGCACCGGGCTGGGGATGTCCATCGCGGCCAACAAGTTTCCCGGGGTCCGGGCCGCCCCCTGTCACGACGACCTGACGGCGGAGATGAGCCGCCGCCACAACGACTCGAACGTGCTGTGCCTCTCGGCGGACCTGCTGGGCGAGCGGCTGATCGACCGCATGATCGAGCTGTGGCTTGCGACCCCCTTCGAAGGCGGCCGCCACGCGCGGCGCATCTCCAAGATCACCGATCTCGAAAAGGAAGTCGAGCAGGAGAGGACGCGGCGGTCGGAGGGATGACGGTTCAATCTGGGCAGGCGGTGGGAAAAGGGGGAAAAGGGGACAGGCTCCTTTTGTGCGAAGCACCCGAAGGGCCGTTCCGGCAAAAGGTGCCTGTCCCCTTTTCCCGTTCAATCTGGGCAGGCGGTGCCGGTTTTGACGGCCCCCGCGCGCCCGAGCCTTGCCGAGACGCCCTTTCCGCGGCGTTTCTTGCTTGGAACTTCCGCCCACTCTTGATAGAGTAATGGCAGAGGCCCGACGTACGCACCGCATGATTTCCGCTTGGGGCACCACGGCATGACAGACTCGCGTCCTTCTCCATCCGACGAAGTCGAGCAGTTGCTGCGAAATGCGGAGCTGCGCGATGAGCTGGAACGGTATTTCGACGAATCGATCAGCCGGGTCAACGTCCACCGCTTGACCCTGGCCGCCGAGAACGAATTCCTGGCCAGCATGCTGGCGTGGGAACAGGCCCCGGTACTGCCGATCTATCGCTGGTTCGACCCGGAGCTGCGGGTGCCGCGGCCCGAATCGCTCGGCGACGCCGACCTGCACGCCATCCTCTGGGACGTCGTCCGGAAGTTCCACCAGAAGCGGATCGTGCTGGACTTCACCGACCACCTCAGCGACCGCGATCTCTACTGCCTCATCTACCGCGACATCCTTCCGGCCCGGGAAAAGAAGCTCGATCACATGAGCAACTATCTCCATTGGGACTGCACGGGCCCCAGCGGCGATCCGGACGTCTGGCTCCGCTACTATGCGAGCCAAGAGGAGCGGGAGGAATGGGCCGAGTGCTACCATCAGCCGGTGCCGCCGAGCGATCCGCCCCCCCACCCCCGCCGGTTGCCCCGCGAGCCGGGAACCTGAGCCCATGTAGTCGGCACACTCCGTGTGCCGGACCCGCGACCATCCTCCGGATGGTGCCCGGAGTGTGCGGGCTACATGGCCGCGATTCCCTTTTCCGCTCATTGTCGCCTCGCCGGGCTGCTGCTATAATTCGGCCGACATCCGCATGTACCCCCAACCGAGGAGATGGTTCCATGACTCTCTTGCGTCCTTCCCTGCGACGGTTCTGGCCCGGCCTGCTGGCTCCAATGGTCATGCTCGTGTTGGCGGGCGGGATTTCCCGGCCGGTCCGGGCGGCCCCGAAGGCCGATCTGGCCGTCGACCTGGTGCCCAACGATGCCGCCTTCTATGGCTCCATGCTCCGCAACCGCGAGCAATGGGAGATCGTCGCGAAGAGCCGCGCCTGGGCGAAGCTCAAGGCCCTGCCCATAGTCCAGACGGGCCTGATGGTCTACGGCCTCCAGGCGATGAACCCCGAGAGCGTGCCCGGCAAGATCGAGGCGGCGCTGCGCGGCCCCGAGGTCAAGAAGGCCCTCGACCTGGCCCGCGACATGGCGTCCCAGGAGATGTTCGTCTACGGCGGCCGGGGGACGATCGACTTCCTCGGCCTCTGCCAGCAGGTCATCGGCGCGATGCGCTACGGTCCGGCCATCGCGCAGCTCACCGGCAAAGGCAAGGAGATGAGCCCGGACAAGATCCAGCAGAAGGTGATCGTCTCGGCCCTCTGCCAGAACGTCTCGCTCATCAAGGCGCCGGACCTGGTGATTGGTTTCCGGGTGAAGGATCTCGACCTGGCCCGCCGCGAGTTGAAACAACTGGAGGACCTGGCCTCGAACGCCCTGGCCGCGAAGCCGGAGCTCAAGGCGCGTCTGAAGAAGGCGACGGTCGCCGGCCACGAGTACCTCACCCTCTCGCTGGACGGCGGGATGCTCCCGTGGGATCGGGGCATCGCGGACCAACTGCGGGAGCTGGAAAGCCAGCCCGGCGACGTGGATAAGCTGGTCGAGCAGTTGAAAAAGACGACGCTCGTGGTCGCGATCGGCCTGCGGGACGATTACCTGCTGGTTTCGATCGGGCCTTCGACGGAGGCGCTGGCCCGGCTGGGCCACGGCCCGTCGCTTCGGACCCGGCCGGAGCTGGCCCCGCTTGGCAAGTTCGCCGATAAGCCGCTGGTGTCGATCGGCTACGTCAGCAAGCCCATGATCGCCCACTTGAAGGGCGGCAAGCGGGACATCGACCAACTGCTCGGGATGGTCGACAAGTTCCTGCCGGCCCTGAATCTGCCGGAGGATGCCAATAGCGAGATCCGCAAGGACGCCGCCGCGCTGGTGGCGGACCTGAAGCGGTTCGTGCCCGAGCCGGGCGCCATGTTCGCACTCGGCTTCCTCGTGCCCGGCGGCTCCGAGACCTATTCCTACGACTGGGGCGAACACGGCGAGTTGGACGCCTCCAAGCCCCTGTCCCTCCTGGAACACGTCGGCGGCAGCCCCTTCCTCGCAGGACAAGAGTATCGGTCGAGCGATACGACCTGGTGGTGAAGTGGGGCCGCGTCGCGTATCGCTACGCCAGGAAGTACGCCGTGCCGCTGATGAAAGAGGCCGACCGCGCGAAATTCGACGATCTGATGGGCCGCGTGGGGCCGCTCCTCGAACAAGCCGACGACACCACCCGGCAAATGCTCCTGCCGGCCCTGGCCGACGGCCAGGTCGGACTGGTATTGGACACGAAGCTCACCAGCAAGCAATTCCTAGCGAACGTGCCGCCGACCGACAAGCCGCTGCCGATGATCGAGCCGGCCCTGATCTTCGGAGTGAGCGATCCCGCGCTCTTGGAGAAGGCCGTCGCCCGTTACTGGACCATTGCCAACGGCCTGGTGGACGCCGCCCGCCAGTGGGAGGGCAGCAACATTCCGGACGACTTCAAGATCCCCGCCGCCGTCAGGACCGAGATCCCGCACGGGGCCATGTACTCCTACGCGTTGCCGAAGGAGTGGGGCGTGGATCCGAAGGTCCAGCCGAACGCGGCCGTGGCCGGCCACGTGGCGGTCCTCTCCGTCTCCCGCGACCACAGCGAGCGGCTCCTGCGGGCCACGCCGCCGGTGGTCGGCGGCCGCACGCTCACCACCGATCGCCCCCTGGCCGTCGCCGGCGGGATCGATTTTGCCGGGCTCCTCGACGCCGTCGCTCCCTGGGTCGATTTCGCCTTCGAGAGGGCGGCCGGCGAGCAATCGTCCGAACAGCTCGAACCCATCCGCCAGCAGGTCAAGACCGTGCTGGAGGTGCTCAAGGTCTTCCGGCACGTGACCTTCGAGTCGTATCGAGACGGCGACGTTTTCGTGACCCACTCCCGCGCCGAAATGAAGGACGTGGAGTAGTCCTAGCGTATTACGTTGAGCCAGAGTGTAGGGTGGGTCGAGTGAGTTCTGTATGCCCCCGCGGACCTCCGGGAGGTCGGTCACTAACGGCATCTTCAGATTGATCCCGTGCTCCGAACCCTCTTCTTCCAGTAATCCGGGTCCCGGTGCAGGTGCATCACGGCGATGATGACGTACTTGTCCGGTTTGATCTGGAAAAGGACCCCATAGGGGAAAGTCCTTGTGAGACAGCGACGAACGTCCCCATCGACTACGCCGTACAAGAGAGGGTTGACTTGGATTCGGTTGAGGGCATCCTGAACCGAAGTGAGGAACCGCCGACCGAGATCCGGCTGCTGGGCCTCGTAGTGCGCAGCGGCTTCGATCATCTCAGATTCGGCTTCGGGATGGAACCGAACCGGCTTCATCCGAGCGCCGAGTAGGCTTTGGCGAACACGGCCTCGGCGTCACGCAACTCCACCAGGCCTTCGTCGACCTCGCGGCAACGCTTGTGTACTTCTTCTCTCCAAGCTGGGGAGACCCCGGCATCGGCCCCTGCATCGAGGCTCTCAATGAGCTTCTCCGCCACGAACGCCCGCGCTTGCGGCGGCAGATCAAGGGCTTCGGAAACGATCTTGTCTACGGTTGAGTTCACGACAGTAGTATACCCCCAGGGCACGCGGTCGTCAACTACCGTCTCGCGTCGAGCCAGGCCACGAGGTCCGCGAGGACCTGCTCGTGCTCGGGCTCGTGGAAGATGTCGTGGTAGAGGCCGTCGTAGAGGCGGAGCGTCTTGTCGGCAGAGCCGGCCAGGCGGTAGAACTCCCGGCTGCCGTCCGGGTCGCAGAGCCGGTCGGCCGTCCCCTGGAGCACCAGGAGCGGCAGTTGAAGCGATCCGGCGGCGGCTTCCAGCCGCCGCATGGCGCGGAGGATTTCGGCGCCGGTGCGGACGGGAAAGCGGCCGTGGAACACCAGCGGATCGGCCTGGAACTCCGCGACGACCGCCGGGTCCCGCGAGAGGCTCTGAAAGCTGACCTGCACGAGTCTCAGCCGCGGCAGCCATCGGCCGACCAGGCCCGCCAGATGACGCAGCACCGGAAACACCCGGTCGTGAAGACGCAGAGCGGAGGCACTGAGGACCAATCCCCGTACCGGCGGCCCAAAGGGGACAGTCCCATTTTCGCGACCATGCCGACCAACGCTTCGCGTCGGTGCCCGATGGTGCCCGCGAAAATCGGGACAGTCCCCCGGCGGCCGGCGCGAAAGCGACCAGAGCGCCGCGATCAGGCCGCCCATGCTGTGGCCCAGCACGAACAAGGGCTTTCCCGGCTCGCGCCGGCCGACCACGTCGAACCACCGGTCGAGATCCTCCAGGTAGCGGTCGAAAGAATCGACGAAGCACCGCGGGCCGCCCGAGCGGCCGTGCCCGCGGAGGTCCATCGCGTAAACGGCGTAGCCATGTTCCACCAGGACCTCGGCCGTAGAGGCGTGACGGCCGCCATGCTCGGCGAGGCCGGGCACGACGATCACAACCGCGGCGGCGGCCTCCGGCAGCCACCCCTGCCCGTACAGGCCCAGACCGTCACCGCCCAAGAAAGGAATCTCGTGGTGGAGCATCTATACCGTGCCTGGAGAGTAGTGATACATTTCCGAAGGCGAAACGGCGCATTTCAGCCCGCGTAAACTTTAGCGACTCATAGTCCGACGCCAAGGGACACGCCCCCGGCCTGGAACTGGACGGCCGGGCCCGGGTACCCGTAATAGTAGTACCCCTGCGGCCCATAAACCGGCGGGTAAACCACAGGCGGATAAACAGGTGTCGGCACGATGATCCTCGGCGCGGGATAGACGTAAATGGCCGGCGGGCGGACCACGGGTCCCCAGCCGCCATAATAATATCCATGGTGGCCATGGTGATGCACCTCCTCGATGCGACCATGGTCCGCCATCGCCACCGATTGGGCCATTGCCAGCGCTCCGAACGTCATCAGGATCCATGCAGCGCGTCTCATGACTGTCTCCTTCACTACTGCAAGTGATTTGGGGGTGGTCCACGCAACCGGCGTGCCGCCCGAACCCGGGCAGCCTCATGCCGGCCGCCGGTGTACTTGTAAGCACACGGCATGCCGAGGGAGGTCTTGACGTTCCATAACTTGCTTTTATTTAAGCGTTTAGGTCATCGCTTGCCCATCGGCGGCATGTCGAGGCGAGGCCATCATGCGCCATCATTGTGATTATGTGTTGAAGTCGCAATGATTACGCTACGTTTAGCGGGCGGGCTTGCCCGCCGTGTGGGACGCCGAAGGAGCCATGCTCCAACACGGCGCACCCAGAGGGTGCCCGGCCCGCCCGCTAACCCGGATTATTCATGAGCGTGTGCCACTGCTTGCTTGCAAGCAGTGAATGG
>JBEKCP010000551.1:0-4053 GCA_050014815.1 Thermoguttaceae bacterium
AAAAGGGGACAGTCCCCATTTGTGCGAAGCACCCGGAGGGCCGTTCCGGCAAATGGGGACTGTCCCCTTTTTCTCGCCGGCGGAGGCCGTGGTCCGCGCCCGACGGTTCCTGGTGGATCGGCTGGGCCCGGCCGGCCGCGACGTGATCGTCGAGGTCGAGGTGGACGCGCTGGAGCAGTTCGACGCGGTGTTGGCCGCCCGTCCCGACCTCATTCTGCTGGACAACATGACTCCGGCCCAGCTCCGCGAGGCACTGCGGCGCCGCGACGCCGCGGGCACGACGATCGAGCTGGAGGCCTCCGGCGGCATCGACCTGGCGACGGTCCGGCAGATTGCCGAGACGGGCGTGGAGCGGATCAGCGTCGGCGCCCTGACGCACTCGGCCGCTGCCCTCGACTTCGGCCTGGACTGGCTGGGTGCGTGACACTAGCCCGACGCGCAAGCGAGGGAGCGGCCAGGAATGACCCTCGCTGGCGCTTCGGGCTAGTGTGCCGCCGCCACGCTAGGACGTTGCCAAAGGGCAACGGGTGCGGCGAAAGGGCATCACTTGTCTCTCTGCCGGCCCCCGACGCTCCCTCGCTTGCGCGTCGGGCTAGTGTGGCGAACGAGGCGTGCCCATTTTCTTTGACAGGGCACCCGCTCGATCTATAGTTGCGTGGAACCGGCGTTCCGGTGAGGGGCGCCGGGGACGTGGCGCGGCGGGGATGCTGGGAGCTCGAGGGGACCCCGCCGCGCCCCTTTTTTTGCCCTGGCGCGACGGCACGGCGCTGGGTGGTAGAGAATTGCTGTTTAGCGGGCGGGCCGGGTACCCTCTGGGTGCGCCGTGCAATGTCTGGCAAAAGCGATACTCGAACGCGGCGGGCAAGCCCGCCCGCTAAACTGGATTATTAATGGTCGTGGCACACTTGCAACCACTCGTGACTGTCCCGCGGCGACTTCCGGCATTCACGTTGATCGAGGCCCTCGTGGCGATCTCGCTCACCGCGCTGGCCGGCAGCGCGCTGTTGATGGGGTCGGTCTCCTCCCTCCAAACGACCGACAATGCCCGGCAGCAGGCCATCGCGCTGGGCATGGCCCAGCAGTTGATGGACGAAGTGGTGGGCAATCGCTACGTGGACGACAGCGGCAACGCCTACGCCTGGCCGCTGCAACCCGGCGGCAACGAGGTTTCCGGCGTCAGCCGGGCACTCTTCGACGACATCGGCGACTTCAACGGCTACCGGTGCATGCCCCCGACGGACCCGTGGGGGATCCCGCTGGGGACAGACGACGGATCAGGGGGCCTGCGGGACCCGAACTTCCAGGCGGCCCCCGGCCCCTTCACCCACTGGCGGCAGGAGATCGACGTTGCCTACGTCAGCGAGTCGAACCTGACGACGCCCCTTTCGGGCTCCCAGACCAGCGATTACCGGCTCGTGAGCGTCCGGATCATGTATGTCGATCCCACCAGCGGCCAGGCCCGCCAACTCGCCCAAGTGCAACAAGTGGTTGCCTATGTTCCGCCTTTGCAGTGAGAGAACGGTACGCTCCGATGAACTCGGCGCACCCAGAGGGTACCCGGCCCGCCCGCTAAACGCGGCTCTCAGGAGCGGGCTGTCGCTTATCGAACTGGTCTTCGCCGTCGCCATACTCGCCATGGTGGCGGGCACGCTACAGACCGTGGCCAGCGCGGTCCACGTGGCTTTCGGGTACACCGAAGGCCACGGCCTGGCCACGCAGCATGCGCGGGTCGTGCTGGATCGCATCCGGGCGACGACCCTCCAGGCGACGGCCAACGAGCAGTTTCCCGGCTTCATCGTCGTCGCCGACACGGTCGGGTCCTATCAGTACCCGGAGACGCTGGTGGTCTGGCATCCTACCGGCGCGCCTGCGAATCCCACCGGCCTGCCGCAGTTCAACGAGTTGGTGATTTACTGTCCCTCGTCGGCCAGTCCGAATCAACTGTTGGAGATCACGTTGCCGACCAACACGGGGACGGTGCCGGCCGCGAGCGACCAGGCGTCCTGGTCGAGCCAGATTGCGGCACTCAAGAAGAACCCGCCGTGTACTTCGGTCCTGCTGACCGACCTGGTTCGGACTTGCCCGGTCTCGGGGTCGAGCGGGGCATGGCGCGGGGCGGTGCGTTTCCAGTCGCGGTCCCTGCCCTCCGACGCGGCCTACAGCCAGTACAAGGCCGGGACACTCGCCTGGAAGCAGTTGCCTTGGGTCCAGGGCATCCGCGGCTCGACCACCGCCCTGCGGCAGGTCTGGCTCCGGACGGAGATTCAACTCATGCCGGGTGCGGGCATCCCGGGCGAGATAGCGGCCCAGGAGCAGCCCGACACGTATTTCGGCTCCACTTCGCTCTATTACGAGATGCACCAATGAGCGGCGTCAAGTCTCGCACGTCACTGCAAGGAACCCCCCGATGGCAATCGGGGGGCTTTCGGCCGGCGCGACCGAACCGCCCGCGCCGGCGCGGCATGGCGACGATCATCGTGCTGCTGTTGCTGTCGATCACGCTGGCGATGAGCTACGCGATGATGCGGACCCAGAGCGTGGCGGTCCAGATCCAGCGCAACGCCGCCCGGGCCCCCGCCGCCCGGCAAGACGCCTTGACCGGCATGATCATGGCGTTGAAGAAGATGCACATGAACGCTTGGGCGGGCATCGCCGCGCCCCTGACAGGCACGCTCGGTCCCTACGACAGTTACCAGGTCACGTTCGCCACCGGCGACCCCTCGCTATCGTCCGGCAACGCCAACTACAGCGACTATCCCTACCGCGTGACGCTGGTATCGACCGGCTCCTCGCTCGACCCGGACAACCCGCAGTGCGTGGCCCGATACAAGATCCAGGCCGTGGTTCACCTGGTGCCCCGGGCGCTCTCCGCCGAGCCGGCCTCCTGGAGCACCATGTTGAACTACACGGTCTACCAGACCGCGCTGGGCTTTTTCGACCCCGCGGTGCCGTCGCAGATCCAAGGGCCGGTATATACCCAGGCGGTCCTCGACATGTCGCACAGCATCTGGGCCAACGACGGCGGTCCGCTGGACCAGTGCCGCCAGCGGTACTACGCCGACCTCAACCCCTTCCGCACCGCCACCGGCACGGACTGGCGGCCGTACACGGGCCAGGTGAGCTTTGAAATGTTCATCCAGTATTCGGACACGAACACCAACCTCAGCAACCTCGGGATCACCCTTTCACAGTACTGGTCGTGGTCGGGCGTCTCCTGGAACCCGCCGAGCCAAAGCTTCAGCTACCAGCTTTATCCCGGCGGCCAGACGTACAACGCCGGTTCCCTCGCCGCCTCGCTCCAGGGCGTCTCCTTGCAGCCGGACGTGATCAACAATCCCCTGGGGATCTACTATCGTGCGGGACCGGTGAGCCTCGGCGCCAACACGACGTTTTACGGCACGCTGATAACGCAGTACGCGGCAAACGCGGACGTCACCATCCAGGGCACGGGGATCAGCTTGACGGCGGTCAGCCTGCCCGCCCTCTACGGAACCACCACGCCCGTGCAACTGCCAGTCATCGCCAGCGGCAACAACCTCTACGTTAATGCCAACACCAACGCGACGATCAATGGGCAGGCGTGCGTGGCGGCCACGCTGGACGTAGACTCGGCCGGCCAGGCCGCCACGGTAATGGCGCTCTCGGGGCAGGTCATCACCGCGGCACTCGACCTGGAGCCGCGAACGGAATGGCTCGGCCACACCAGCGGCTGGTGGCAGGGAAAGTACAACGCGTTCATGGCCCAGAAGAGCACGGGGTACAAGTATTTTCCCCAATACCTGCAAAAAACCGCCGGCGTGGACCCCACGCCGCAATTGATTATCAAGCCTGCCGCCGCCCCCGTCCGATATCATTGGCAAACTTGGAACGGCACGCAGGGCGCCGCCAACCCCATTTTCGTACCGGCCTCCGGCGACACGGGGCTTCACTGGGACCTGCTCGGGTGGGCAGAGACCCCCGGAGGGTGACACGACAACGCCGGGTGTTGGGAAACATTGTTTAGCGGGCGGGCTTGCCCGCCGAGTTCAAGTACCGCTTGTGCCGGACACTACT
>JBEKCP010000552.1:0-4047 GCA_050014815.1 Thermoguttaceae bacterium
CGGATGCCCGAGTCGCGGGATTTCCACGAGCAGGCGATGGACATCCTCCGCAAGGAGCCGCCCGCGGCCGCGGCCTTGCCGGAGAGCCGCTTCGAGCTGGCCCGCACGCTGAGCTTCTTGAGCACGCCGCTGATGGGTCCGCCGTCGCACCGGGGAGGCGCTTCCGGCGGCCGGCACGGCCGGTCGTCGCCGGGCGAGCGGCTCCGCGAGCCGCGGCTCCGCGAGCCGGCCGAGAACAACCGCAAGGCGCTGGAGATCCTTGCCGCTCTGACGCACGACTCGCCCGAGAGCCCCCGCTATCGCCTGGCGACGGCCCACAGCCAGCGAGACCGCTACCTGCTGGCCGTCCTGGGGGGCCGCCAGGAGGAGGCGGGCCAGGCCAAAGAGGAGGCGATCCGCATCCTGAAGAAGCTGGTCGACGAGTCGCCCCAGAACCCCGCCTACCGCGCCGAGCTGGCCGAGACGTACGCCATGGTCGATTTCCGCAGCCGGGACCGCGAGACGGCCGCGGCTTCCGTCGAGCAGCTCCGGAAGGCCGTCGAGATCGGCGCCGACCTGGTGGCCCGCTGGCCGACCGTGCCGGCTTACAAAGTCACGTTGGCGCAGTCGTATGCACGGCTGGCGGCCGCCGCCCGGGCGTCCGGCGGGGTATCCGCGAGCGGGTCGGCCGACGCCGAGGAGGCATCCGCCAAGGCGGTCGCACTTCAGAGGGACCTCGCCGCCGAGTTCCCCAAAGTGCTTACGTACCGTTTTGTCCTGGCCCGGTCGCTCCAACAGCAGGCCGAGCTGGCCACGTCCGCCGGCCAACTGGCCAAGGCCCGGGCGAGCCTGGAAGAGGCGATTGCCCAGATGGAGAACCTCCAGGGGCTCTTCCCCGGCGAGCCGGGCGCCCGGGTAGGGTGGGTCGACGGGCACCGACGCGCAGCGTTGGTCGACGACCCCCACCAGAAGTCTTTCTCCGACGAGCCCGGTACAGGGCGCAGCCCGGTCCCCCGCCGGATGCTGGCCCGTCCCTACACCGAGTTGGCCAAGGTCTTGCACGGGCTGGGCGAAGACGCCTTGGCCGACGCCGCCGCGGCGAAAGCCAGCGAGGCCTTTCCCCATTCCGGCCACGTGCACCGGGGCGGTGCGAAGACCGACGGCGACGCCAAGGAACGGCTGAAGAGCAGTTCCGAGAGGCCGTGAGGACTCGGCCACGGATGGAACACGGATGGAACACGGATGGAACACGGATGGAACACGGATGGTTCAGCAAGCAAGACGTATTGACAGGCGGTGCGGGGATGATAGCCTGACTGAACGGGGGCGATCATGACGCAAGATGAGACGCATCTCGATCTGCTGGCCATTTTTCACTACATCGTTGGCGGGCTGACTGCACTGTTCTCGTGCATGTTCCTGCTGCACGTGGCCATGGGAATTGCAATGCTTTCCGGAGCATTCGGGAAGGACGCACCCCCGAGGATCTTCGCATGGTTCTTCATCCTGGTGCCTTCCGTCTTCATTTTCGTCGGATGGACGCTCGCGGCCCTCATTATCACGGCAGGTCGCAGACTCAAGCGTCGCGCGTCATACACATTCTGCCTGGTCGTCGCCGGACTGGAGTGCCTCCTGATGCCTTTTGGCACAGTCCTCGGCGTCTTCACGATCGTTGTCCTGATGAAGGACTCCGTGAAAGAGATGTTCAAAGCCCCATGCGGTGCAGGAGGGCTTTGAAACGCGGATCGACCGCCACGCCGGCTACCGACCGACTCGGCCCGTCTCTCCACCCACGGAGACCGCCGGAACCTCCATCGAACATCCGGCGACGAGAAGAAGCGCGCATTTCGTTCTCATGGCACCCGCGCGTGCGCCCGGCCGGCGGCTCTCAATCGTGCAGGTCGAAGACCACCGCGGTCTCCATCTCTTCGGCGTCCGCGGCGACTTCCAACCCGAGCGTGGTCTCGGTGTTGTACCGGGCCGGGATGGCCTGGCCGCTCTTGGTGATTCGCACGCGGTAGAAGCCGGGGGACATGCCGGGCGCATCGTTCGCGCCGCTGGGCGCGGCGGCAATCATGGCCTGCCCCGACGCGTTCGTGGTGCCGGTGCCGGCCTTCAGGTCGCCGCCGAGGAAACTCTCCGGCTCCAGCGTCACCTGGGCCCCGGCCAGCGGCTCGCCGTTGTACGTGACCGTGCAGGGGACCGACATCCGGCCCACCCCGCCCGATTGCCAGGACTCGATGCGGGCCTTGATCTCTTCGGCGCTCAGCTTGCCGTCGTGGTTGAGGTCCGCGCGTTTCATCGCCGCTTTCAGGCCGGGGACCTTTTCCAACTCCTGGGCATCGAGGAATCCGTCATGGTTGGCGTCGTAGAGTTCGAGGGCCTTTTGGGCGGCGTCGGGGGCGATGGCCCGGGGCAGGACCCGCGGGGGCGGGCTGTCCCAGCAGCCCCCTGCCGCCACGACCGCCGCGGCAACGGCCAACAGGCCGATCCGCAATACGACATGCACTTGCACGAGCGCGTCCTCCTCCTGCCGAGGGGGACCGTCCCATTTTCGGGCGACCATCCGTTGCACGGATGGTGCCCGCCGCGAAAATCGGGACAGTCCCCTGTGAACGGTTGCCTGTCTTCCGAGCCGTCAAAAACCCTTGCCCACGTCCACGTGCGCCCCGTCGTTGCGAATGCACAACTGCTGGTGGACCGACAAGGTGATGGTGAAGGGGATCTTCTGGACGTGACCGTCGCAGAAGCCCATGTAGAACCCCGACGGGTGGGCACTGCCGAAGTCGTAATTGTAGGTCGTCACGCCGGCCCGATCGCGAGCCGGATGGTTGCCGGTGTAGCCGCGGAGCGTGTCGCGGTCGGAGCCGATATAGGCGTTCTCGTTGTCGCCCATGTCCACGCCATTGGTATAGCAGTCCGCGGCGATGTACTTCTCGCCCAGCAGGTAGGTGCAGCTCAGCCCGTCGGTGATGCTCGCCGTGGCGATCCAGCACGCGCGGCCCGTAACGCCGTTGGTCGTGGCGGGGGTGATCGACGACGTGTTGACGGGATCCGACGGCCCGGAGTAATCGATCGAGCCCGAGCTGCCGACGTTCATGGCGTAATCGCTCCGGCCCACCTTGATCGGGTTCGGAATCAGGTAGGGCGTCCATTGCGGATAACACACGGCATACGCCCTGCACGGCCGCCGGGTCGGGCAATACAGCACGGGAATCGGCGTCTGCACCAGGTTTGTCATCTTCTGCGTCGCGGACGTGGCGCCGCCCCCGTCGTAAAGCACCTGATACCCCATGTCCGGCAGGATGTTGTAGATCCAGCCGCCGGGCTGCTTGGGCCCGAACCCCTTGCTGGCCACGCCCAGGCACTGGAACCCCCAGCCGCCGGTGGGCAAGTGCTGCTGTTTCGATTCGTGCGAGAGGCACGCCAGGGCGAGTTGCTTGACGTTGTTGGCGCAGGTGGCGCACCGCGCCGCCTCGCGGACGCTATTGACCGCCGGCAGCGTCAGCCCGACCAACAGGGCAATGATCGTTATGACGACCAGGAGCTCGACCAGCGTGAACCCGCCGGCGGCCGCACGCGGCCTCTGCCCATGACGGGCGCGGCGAATGAGCATAGGCACCTCCTCGTCCGTGGTAACCTGACGAACCCCGTTTGCCACGTGCCCGCGCCGGCCCTTGCCCTGGCCCGCCAACCAGCGCCCTTTTTCAATGCGACCGCACGGGTATCGTCATCGGCGCGATTGTACCCGGTCCAAACGCCATTGTCAAGCGAATACGATCGCTAACTGCCGGGGGCAGAACGCCGGAGCGCCTCAATCCTTCGGGAACAGCACGGTGAAGCGGCTCCGCTGCCGCGGGGTCGGCACGGCGTCTTCATGGGGGCCGCCGGCCGTGAAAACCTCCCGCAGGGCGTCGAGATAGCCGAACCCGGCGGAGGCGGCGGGCAGCATGAAATGGCCCTCGCCGAACTCGTTCCAGTTGGCCAGCATGACCACGCGGCGGCCGAGCGAATCGCCCGGCAGCGACGGCATGAATTCATCCCGGGTCCACAGGGCCAGGGCCTTGT
>JBEKCP010000553.1:0-4043 GCA_050014815.1 Thermoguttaceae bacterium
ACGCGCCTGCCGCCGCGCGGTCCGGCTGCTCGGTAATAGCTGCGACGAACTCCTCAGTGGTTAGCGACGCGCTGTATCTCGAATTGGCCATAACGGGTTTCCTCGATTTGGAGGCTGACGGATGATCTGTTCTAACATACACGTTCCAATGGCTCATTTTCAAGGTCCTTTTTCGGCCCGCTCACGATGGATGGCGGTGCCCGCCGCCCCTGCCAAGCATCCTCAATATGCTCTTAGCGTGCAACGAACCGTGCATAACTCGACGCAAGATGTTTAATGGCCAATGCTTTGGTCACCACGGGTGTTACCCCGGCGTTTACGCCGGGTGCCGCGATCACAACCCCCGTGGATCCCCTGTCAGCCCCGTTCGACGGGGCTCCCTCCCCTCGCCTCACGTTTCGATCTCCGTGATGCGCTCCAACCGATCGAACACCGTGCCTTTGGCGTGGTGTTCGCGCTGGTCGCGGATGTAGCTCTTCACCCGGCACGGATATTGCGTCCGGGTAACCCGGCGTAAACGCCGGGCCTAATACCGCTTCGCGGGAACGCCCGTAAACGGGCGTCAGAGAACAACTTGCGTTTACAACTTTGCCAACGGCAAACTGTAGGTGGCCGGCCCTTGATTTGCGCCCCCTGCGGCTGTCTCACGTACCCCGGTTCGCAAGATACTCTTCCCTGGCTTCGCTCAACGGAACCCAGACGCCGCTCGTGTTCTGATACGTCCAAAAGGCCCAGCCGTTTATGGCAGCCTTCTCGGGCTCCCGCGGCCAGGGCGAAGGAGCCGCGTGAACGCGGCCGACAGGATGCCGCGAGACTGAAATTGAAGAGGGTTACGTTGCCTCCGAAACCCGGCATGAATGCCGGGCCGATAACCGCCTTCGGCGGCAATGGCCGTGAACGGCCATCGAAGATGTCAATGCTCGATCTTGCAGCTCGGCAATGCCCGCTGGAGATTCTCCACGCCTTTTTCTGTGACGTGGGTGCAGTAGAGGTTCAGGGAGTCGAGCCGGGACAATCCGGCGAGGTGGACCAACCCGGCGTCTGTCACCTTTGTGCCGTAGAGGTCCAAGTATTGGAGTCGAAGCATTCCGGTAAGGTGTGCCAGCCCGCTATCCGTGACGCCCGTGCGGCCGAGCCACAACACCTGGAGCTGGCGCAATCCCCTGATGTGCTCCAACCCCGCGTCCGAGACCCCAGTGCCGGTAAGGATCAACACTTGGAGTTGGGTCAACGCCCCGAGGGCCGCCAACCCATCGTCTGTGATCCTCGCGCCAGCAAGATATAATTCTCGAAGTTGAGGCAACCTTTTGATCGACTCCAGTTCAGTTCCAGGGCTGGCGTAATCAACACTTGCCAGGAATTCCTCTCCCAACAGGTTCCGCAGCCAGGGCGGCCCCGGCGGTTCGGCACCTACAATGCTGGCCCCCAACGCACCGACCTCGTAATCGTGGCTAACATACCCCCCCGCCTTCTCAATCGCCGCCACCGCCTCCTTCTGCTCCCTCGCCCTCTTCATCTCCCGCGAAAGCCAACTGCACGGGACTGCGACGGCGACGGTCAGCACCAGGAGCGAGCGAATGCTGTACTGGAACCGGAGACGCGGCCGGAAGAGCAGCGCGGCGGCGAGCCAGACGAGTATCAGGAGTATCGCCGCGCCGACCGCCGCCACGGCGATCAGCACGGTCCAGCCCTTGTGCTGATTGAACCCGAACCAGCGGAATCGCTCCGACGCGAAGAGAAAGCCCTCCAGGGCCAGCAGGCCGACGATCAGCCGGTCGGGCGTGAGGCGAAGCCAGCGAAAATGGGCTTGAGGACTGTCGGCCATGTCAAGCATTGTACCCGATGGGCGGGCTACCGTAGCCGTAGGTCCCGCTTGCCGAGCGGGACTCTGCGGAACCGGATCCCGCTCGGCAAGCGGGACCTACCGCCCGGGGTCTTTTGACGCAACTCTAACCGTGACCTAGGCTTGTTAATAAGTGGGCCACCCTGGGACTTGCGGCATGTCGACCGGACCTGTCCAGCCGATTCCTTCCCCTCCACAGACGGAGAGCGATCCGCTCGGCCGCGCGCCCGACCATTGGGTGGCGGAATTGGGTACGCTGTTGAAGGAACTGGACGTGCCCGGGGCCACAGGCGAGGGGCCGCCCCCGGCGGCCGAGGAGGCGGCCGACGATCAATGGGCCCGCCGCCGCCTGGGTGTCGCCGACAGCCTGTTTACCGCGTTGCGGTGCAAGCATGCCCCAACCGCCGAGCACTCGCTTCGGGTGGCGCTGTGTTGTTCGGCCTGGGTGGCGAAGCTGGGCTGGCAGCGGCAACCCCGCCAGCAGATCGAGGTGGCCGCGCTCCTGCACGACGTGGGCGTGATCGGCGCCCCCGACCATATCCTTCTGAAGCCCGGGGCGCTCGATTCCGAGGAAGCGGCCGTGATGGCGCGGACTCGGGCGATGAGCCTGGAGATCCTCCGCCATAGCTGCAACTCGCCGGAGATCCTTTCGATCGTCGAGCACATCGGGGCCTGGTACGACGGCAGCCGCGGCGGGATGTCGCTCTCCAGGACCCAGATCCCCCTCCCGGCACGGATGATCGCCGTCGTCGAGGCCTTCGACGCGATGACGACCGATCACGTCTACCGGCCGGCGATATCCCAGGAGCGGGCGACCACGGAGCTCTTCCGGTGCGCCGGCACGCAATTCGACTCCGAGGTCGTCCGCCAGTTCGTCGAGTTCCACGAAAGCTGGGACGCCGGATTGCCCACCGGAGTGACCAGCCGCTGGCTCCGCGACCTCGATCCCGAGGCGGTCAATGCCTACTGGGACTATCACGGCGTCGGCGTGCCGTCGGCCCTGCCGGGCGGCGACCTCTCGCGCTTCTGCGCCAAGTTCCTCGACAACATGTACGACGCCGTGGTGTTCGTCGACGATGCGGGGCGGATCCGCCTGTGGAACCACGGGGCGGAGCGGCTTACCGGAATCTCCGCCGCCACCGTTCACCAGCGGACGTGGAGCCCCGAGATCCTCAACCTGTCCGACGAGAAGGGGCGGGCCATCGCCGCCGCGGACTGCCCGGTCCTCATCGCCGTCGAATCGGGCGTGCAATCGTTGCGCCGCCTGACGATTTACGGGCGCAACGGCCGCACCATCTCGGTCGATTCCCACACCATCCCCGTCATCGGCGACGACGGCGCCGTGCAGGGCGCCATCCTCGCAATGCACGACGCCTCCTCGGAAACCTCGCTGGAGCACCGCTGCCACAGCCTCGCCGAGAAGGCCACCCGCGACCCCCTGACCCAGGTGGCCAACCGGGCCGAGTTCGACCGCGTCCACGCGATGTTCGTCGACGCCCATCAACAGCAGAAGGTCCCGTGCAGCCTCCTGATGTGCGACCTGGACCTCTTCAAGGCGGTGAACGACACCTACGGGCACCAGGCGGGCGACGACGGCATCAAGAGCCTGGCGTCGCTGCTGAAGGGGGCCTGCCGGGCCGGCGACCTGGTGGCCCGCTACGGCGGCGAGGAGTTCGTCATGCTCCTGGCCGACTGCGACAACGCCGCCGCCACCCGCCGCGCAGAGCAAGTCCGCAAGGCCCTCTGCCAGATGCCGCAGCCGCGAATGAACAGCCGCACCATCTCCGCCAGCTTCGGCGTGACGGAGATCCAGCCGGGCGATACGCCGGAGACCATGCTCCGCCGGGCCGACCGCGGACTGCTGATGGCCAAGGCCGGCGGCCGCAACCGCGTGGTGCAACTCGGCAGCGGCTCCCGCGGCGACAGCGAAGGCGACAAGGCCGGCTCCGTCCCGTCCCCCTCCACCCAGTCCGCCCACCTGATCCAAGAGACCCTCGTCACCCCCGTCCCCGTCAAAATGGCCCTCGAGAAGCTCCGCGGGTTCGTGGCCGACCATCAGGCCAACGTGGTCAAGATCGACGGCAACGAGGTCCAGTTGGAGATCCGGGAGAAGTGCACGAGTTTCCTCCGCCGGCTGACTGATCGGCCGGTCGTCTTCCTGATCGATCTCCACTTCGAGGAGCAGCACGTCTCGAAGGAG
>JBEKCP010000554.1:0-4032 GCA_050014815.1 Thermoguttaceae bacterium
GTCTATACTTTTCGGCGCCTCGGCACAGCCGCGCCAGCCCCTCCTGAAACGCCGGCAACCTGGCGATCCTCTCGTAAAGTGCAATTCCATCCTCGTAGCACTCTTGCTCTTCGCGGCGGGCGCCCAACTGCTGCCCCAGGAATACGTATTCGATCCCCGCGGCTTTCAGGGCAATCGAAAGACTCTCTCGGTTGAAATGCTCCAGGCGGCCGTAGGGCTGTGAACGCACGTCGGCAACCGCCGTGATGCCGTGGCGGCTCAGCAGGGCCATGAAGTCCTCGAGCGAATGCGTAGAGCAGCCAATGGTAAAGATCACTGGCTTTTCGCCGGCCATGACAGCGCCTCCTCAACGGAGCCTCAAACTACTACCAATTCTGACCCGGAACGCCAGAATCGTCAAGATGGAAACACTGCCGTTTGCTGAGTACCGAGTATTGGGTACTGAGTACTGAGGACTGGGCACTGGGCACTGAGTACCGGGTACAGAGTACAGAGTACTGAGTACTGAGTACAGAGTACAGAGTACTGAGTACTGAGTACTGAGTACCGAGTATTGGGTACTGAGTACTGAGTACCGGGGCACTAATCAAGCCCGGGCGGATACCCTTCGCTCGCCGCTGCCGGCGGCTGCGGCGTTGTCCGGCGGGCGTCCAACACGAACTTCACCAGGATCAGACCCAGCATGGCGATCAGGTAGATCCGCAGCAGGAACAGGGCGATCTTCACGGTCCGCGTGGTCTTGATGCGGGGCATGGGTCACCTCTATACCGCGGCGCGCGCCACGAGCCCTTTCATAATGTCCTTGTAGTGGATCACGCCCTGGAGATGGTCGCCCCGGTCGACCACCGGGATCATCCGGTAGTGATACTTGGCGAACAGCTCCTCGAGGTCCTCGCGGACGTCGTCGGTCTCGGCGGCGACCACCGGCGAGCACATCAAGTCGCCAAGGGGCGTCTCGTCGCGGGCCAACACCAGCTCGCGGAGGTCGACGACGCCCAGCAGCACCTTGTCCGGCTCGCCGACCACGTAGACATACGAGACCATGTCGTGGTCGAGGTTCGAGGACCGCAGGTGCCGCAATGCCTCGCCGACGCGGGTCTCCTTCGCCATCGTCACGCAGCCGGACGACATCAGGGCGCCGGCCGTCGCCTCGCGCTTGGAGAGGATGGTTTCGATCCGCCGCGACTGGTCCGCCGGCAGCATCGCGAGCAGCTCCATCTTGTCGTCGTGCGGCAGGACCGAGAAGAGGCTGGCCAACTGCGGCACCGACATCTCGCCGAGGATGGTCCGGGCCCGCTCCTTCCGCAGGTTGGCGATGATCTGCCGCTGGGCGCGGGGCTCGGCCTCCAGAAGGGTCTCGGCCGCCTTCTCGGAATCGAGCGCGGAAAAGACCGCCTCCTGCTCCTTGCCCGATAGCTCCTCCAACGCGTCGGCCAGGTCCTCGCTGGGCAGCTCGGCGATCTGCGAGCGGGTGATCGACAGGAATACCTTGTCGCCGGCGACGGCGTCCTCCAGCGACAGCGGCTGGACGTAGCGCCAGGAGATGAAGCGGTCCCGCAGCAGGTGGAACCGCCCGAGCCCCCACCTGCGCAGGAATCCGTTCATCGAGATATCGACGTGGGCGATGATCATGCGGCCCTTGGACTCCAGCAGGTGGACGTCGTTGACCATCTCGGTCCGGCGGCCGTCCATGTCGAGGATGGTCTTGCCCATCAAGTGCTCGTTGAGCATGATCCAGCCGGGCTGGTCGACGAAGGGGGGGAACTGGCCGCCGCCGGGGGGCGGCTGGACGAAGATGGCGTCGGCGTCGATCTTCACGACGCGGTCCCACGCGATGAACTCCGTCGGCTTGCCCCAGCCGTGCTCCAGGTAGATGCCGACCGCCTCGGGAAACGGCTCGCTGAGGCGGAACACCAGATCGGTCAGCTTGCCGATCCGGTCCTTGATCTTCCCGGTGCAGACCGGCCGGGCCAGCAGCTCCGAAAAGAAGAGGAACCGGAAATCCTTCCCCGCCAGGTCAGGATGCTTCAAAGGGCTATCCGGCGACGTGACCATGGTGTCACCCTGCTATGCCTCGGAGAACAGGACGGAAATGGCGTACACGGTCGACATGGCGATGACGAAGACGACGATGGCCCAGTTGGCGATGTTCTGCCAGCGGGTGTTGACGTACCTGCCCATGAGCGGCACGTCGTTCAACAGCAGGATCAGGAACATCAGGGCCGCGGGAAGCAGCGTGACGGCCACCACCTGTACAAAGATGGTGATCTTGTTCTGGACTTCAACACTGGCCACCAGCGTCACCACCCCGGCGCTGAGCAGCATCAGCACGTAGGCGGCGTAGAACCAGGGGGCCTCGCGGACGCTCTTATTGAGCGAATGGGCCCAACCGAAGACTTCGCCCAGCGCCCAACTGGTAGAGAGCGAGATGCAAAGGGCCCCGAGCAGTCCCGCATCGAACAGCCCGATGGCAAACAGGGTCTTGGCCCAGTCGCCCCAGTGCCTGGTGGGCATGACGGCGGGCATGGCCTCGGCGGTCTTGGCGGCGGAATCCAAGTCTTGCCAGGTGTGCAGCTTCGGATCGATTGAGTGCCAGGGGCCCTCGGTGGGGAGCCCGGCCTCCTTGTCTGCGGCTGCGACCTCGGGCGCGGGATTGTCGGGGCTGTAGAAGAACGCTCCGGCGGTGGCGATGACGATGAACGCCGCCACGACGCAGGTCAAGAGCGAGCCGAAAAAGGTGTCGATCTTACCGAAGCGGATGTCGCGGACGTCCATGCCCTTATCGACCACCGCGCTCTGCTGGAAGAATATCTGCCAGGGGGTGATGGTCGTGCCGATGTTGGCCATGATCAGGGTGATGAGGGCCCCGACGGTGATGGCCCCGCCCATCCGCCAGTCCGGCCAGTAGAACCCGCGCCCCACGGCCGCCCAGCCCTCGGCCATGTTGCCCGTCTTCATCGCCCAAAAGGCGGCCGGAATGTAGACCAGGTTGAACAGGCAAAAGAAGAGGGTGAGCTTCTCGAACGTCCAGTACCGCCCGGACACGACGATGCCGAACATCAAGAGCGTCACGGCCACGAAGGTGACCGCCTCGGGAATCCCGAAGATCCGCATGGCCTGGGTCATGCCGATGTACTCGGTCACCAGGGTCAGCCAGTTGATCACCGCCAGATCGAAGATCGAGAACCAGCCCCAGAAGGGGCCGAAGGCGTCGAAGATCGCCTCGGCGTGCCCCCGCTTGGTGACCGCGCCCAGGCGGACCGTCATCTCCTGGACGTAGTAGGCCATCGGCACCAGGATGATGAAGGCCCACAGCAGGGTGAAACCGGTCTTGGCGCCGGTCTGGGCGTAGGTGGAGATGCCGCCGGCGTCGTTGTCGGCGACCATGGTAATAATGCCCGGCCCCAAGACGGCCAGGAGGATCAATCCCCGCCGCCTCGCCCTGCTGAGCCAATGGATGCTCTTGCTGATCCAGTACATGATCCTCGCCGGCGGGTTGGAAAAACAAGGATAGTCCGAATCTAGCAGCACAGCAACCCCTTTTTCCAACGCGGAATTATGGCACGATTTCCGCGACTTTCCTCTTGCCCCCGTCCGATGCGGCCCCTACAATCCACGATAGACCGCAACGCTCCTTGCCGCGTGAGGACAGGTCCCCCATGGCCAGAAAAGTGATCCTCGACGTCGACCCGGGGGTGGACGACGCGCTGGCGCTGTGCTGGGCGCTGTTCAACCCTGGATTGGAAGTGGTGGCCGTAACGGCCGTAGGGGGCAACTGTGCCCCGGCCCAGGCCACTCGCAATGCCCAGGCGATCA
The DNA here is from genome assembly GCA_050014815.1 of Thermoguttaceae bacterium. Classification (GTDB taxonomy): domain Bacteria; phylum Planctomycetota; class Planctomycetia; order Pirellulales; family Thermoguttaceae; genus JBEKCP01. Next base: position 3,817 of record JBEKCP010000554.1, read on the forward strand.
TCGAGGCCCTCGACCCGCCGCGATGGCCGAGGCTCGGGGCGGCCTCCGAGCCCGAGCCCGAGGTCGCGCCGCCGCCCCAGGGGCGGGGACTCTACGGTCCCGACGGCCTCGGCGGCGTCGAACTGCCCCTGGCCGAGCGACAGCACCTGCTGCCGGCCGAAAAAGTGATTTGCGATCAGGTCCGCGCGGCACCCGACGCCATTACGATCGTGGCCC
>JBEKCP010000555.1:0-4014 GCA_050014815.1 Thermoguttaceae bacterium
TCCGCCAGGATCGCCACGTTTTCGGGATCGTGAATCACTTCCATGCCTCCTATTATGCCCGTCTGGATGTTTCTGTCAACACTGCTTCCCCGCCTCTGCCAGCATCCTCTTGACGCCGGGCCCTCTCTTTGCTGCTTTGCGCCTTTGCGCCTTTGCGTGAAAAGGGGATCGGTCCCTTTCCGCGCAAAGGCGCGAAGTCGCAAAGAGTTGACGGCCGGCCGGCGGCCGTGCTAGCATGGTGGACGTCGCGGGAGGGTTCCGGGGGTTGCAACGCCCGGGGCCAAGCGAGCGCGGCCGGCGAGCAGGTCTTCCGCCTTTCGTGCTGCCGACCGGCCGGGCTCGACCCGCCCAACCACGAAAGGGGCTTTCCGTGTCGCAGTTGCTCGTCCGTTTTGTCGCCGTGGTCGTCGAGCTGGCCGTGGCGGTTCTGGTCTTCATGGCGGCGGGCGCCCTGATAGGCGTTCCCATCGTGCGCGCGATGCAAGGGGGCGAGGCGCTTTTTGGATTCGCCCAGGGCGCCGGCATCTTCATGGTGTTGATGCTCCTGGCCATCCTGTTGGCCTGGGGCAACGTGCTGATCACGGCGGCCTTGAGCCTCGCCGACGACCTGGAGAAGATCCGCGAAGCGATGCCCGGCCTCCAACAGGCGGCGGACATCTTCCGCCAGGAGGCAGTGTCGCGGCAGAGGGCCGCGGCCGCGCGGCGCGCGGAGGTGGATCGCCGGGCCGTCGCACGTCATCCATTGACGACGGATGAGGCCGCCGCCCGGCGGTCGGCCGACGCCGGTTTCGACGCGGCGATCGCGGCGGACCTGGCCGCCTCGGGGCCGCCGCCCAAGCGGCCGTTGCGGTGAAACGTGGACGACGGGGAGCTGTCGCTGGGCGAGTGGATCTGGCTCGTGGCCGTGGCTATTGATGTTTCCTTCATCCTTCATCCTTCATCCTTCCGACTTAATTCCCAACGGCCCGCCGGCATCCACTCCGGCGCGCCGCCAGCCCCACGCACTACCGGGCATCCGGGCCGGAGCGGTTTTCCCAGCCGCTCCGGCCCTTGGTTTTTCTTGAGGGGCGACCATACTACCCCCCTCGCGGGTATGCACCCGCGGCTACTGCGAGGGCGACGGGAATCGAACCCGCAACCACCGGATCGACAGTCCGGTACTCTAACCAATTGAGCTACGCCCCCAACTCGCTTAGAGCTAAGTTTATCACAAAACCGCCCGCTGGCAAGCGGCCCGCTGGCAGGCCGCCCGGCTAGAATGCCGGGGGGGAAATCCCGCCGGACCGCCTTTTCGTGACGTAAGCTTTAGAGGACCCAATTTCGATGTCTTGGGGGGGACCAGCGGTGCAACACCTATCGGCAGACCTCATGCGCTGGGTCGACCGGAGCAGTCCCCAGCAGTGGTTGATGCTACTGGCGGTGGTGATCATCGTGGGCCTTGTCTGCCTCCGCGGATTTGGCTCGCGGTCGGGATACTAGGTACACCCATCATTATGGATTTGTGGTCGATTCACATCCCGATTCCGTTTGCTCTGGCCGTCGTGGCAACGATCGGCTACTTGTTTGGGCGCCGGACCCCGTCGGGCGAGGCCGACATGACGACTCGCTCGCGGCGGGAGCTGCGGCGGGCACGATTGGTAGCCGCCGAGCTGGAGAAGATCGCCTGGGAGCTTCGCAAGAGTCTGGCCCAGCACAACGCCAGCGTGGTCCGCTTCAAGGAGCGGGTGGGAAAGCTCACCGATCAGAGCCACCAGACCGCCTGGAAGGACTTGTGCCGCGAGGCGGAGGAGATCCTCAAGCCCACGCTGCGGCTGGCCGCCCAGATATCCAACGCCCACGAGGAAATTCGCCAGCAGAGCGCGAACCTCATGACGTTCACCGAGGTGCGGACCGACCCGCTGACCGGCGTGAATAATCGCCGGGGCCTGGACGACGCCCTGGCCGCCCAGTTTGCCATGATGAATCGTTACGACATGCGGTTCTCGGTCGCCATGTTCGACATCGACCACTTCAAGCGGGTCAACGATAAGGAGGGGCATCTTTACGGCGATCGCATCCTCCAGAAGATGGCCCGCATGCTCGACGAGTGCGTCCGCGAGACCGACGTCGTTGCCCGCTACGGCGGCGAGGAGTTCGTCGTCGTGATGCCGGAGACGGACTTGGAGGGGGCCGGCATCTTCGCCGACCGGCTCCGCAGCAAGATCGAGCAGGAGATGCCCCTTACCGTCAGCGGCGGCGTGACCGAGGCCCTGGACGGCGACACGCAGGACTCCGTGCTGGCCCGTGCCGACGCCGCACTCTATCAAGCGAAATCGATCGGGCGAAACTGCATCTGCCGCCACAATGGCGACGAGACGATGCCGCTGGCGACCGAAGCGCCGGTGCCCGAGGCGTAGACGCCGGACGATTCGCGGGCCAACACTAGCCCGAAGCGCAAGCGAGGGAGCAACGACGAATTGTCCTCGCTTGCGCTTCGGGCTAGTGTTCCGCGAACCGCGGCCTACAGCACGTCCTGGCCCCGGCTCTGCTTGCGAAGCGCAAGCCGGCGGCTCCGGCCGGCCACGGCACGCCAGAGCGGTTTCCATGCGAGCCGCTCGCCGGGAAACTCGGTGGCATACGCCCGCAGGAAACGACAAGAGGCGGTGCGGGGTACCCAGGGATGGGCCGCCAGGCCGACCGCCAGGCGTGCCAGATCGGCTGCGCGCCGCGCGGAACCAAGTCTCCGAACAAGCTTCGCGCCCGCTAGATCGACCAGATAGGTCTTCACGCCTTCCGGCCGCTGGACCACCAACAGGTTGGCCGCCTTAAGGTCGCGGTGGGCGATCCCCGCCGCGTGCATCCGGCCAACGAGCCGGCCGAGACTGACCGCCGCGAGTGCCGCCGATCGCAACCGCTCGGGCGCCGGTCTGGCCGCCAGCCGCCCCAGGAAGAGATGGAGGTTCTCCGCCCCTTCGATCCACTCGGTGGCCAGGTAACTGGTTGCCCGCCGCCATCCGGCCGGCCGGCAGGCGAGGATGGGCTCCGCCGTGGCGATGTCCCGCGCCATTAGGGCCGCGGCGAGCTCCCACTCGCGAAACGCGCGGGCGCGGCCCAGCAGCCACAGCAGGGCCTTCCACCAGTTCCGCGGGCGATACCGCTTGTACGCCACCCGGACGCTCCCCTGGCGAAGCGGGATCTCGGCCTGCACGATCAGGCTTTCATGACTGATCTTGACCGGACGGTCCGCATGCCGCCAAGTCAACTCATCCGGGCCCTCCAAGACCCGGCGGAGCTGCGACTCGGCCACCCGGTGGCTGCCCCACGCGGTGCCGCTGGGGGTATCGAGGAGGAGCATATCCATAGGCATAGAGGGCGGGGGTCAGGGGTACTTGCAGGTTCCAAATCTACAATTTGCAATTTGCAATTCTCAATTTGCAATATGCCTGCCCTCCGCCGGGCACCCTCTGGAAGGGAATTACCCGCATCATGGCCTGTCCTCCTGTGTGGCATGAAAGCCGAGGTGTCGGCGGAGGCTCCATCAGACGGCGAATCGCGGCCACCAACGACTGGATGGCCTCATCGTGGGAGCCCACTTTCCGTTCCAATTCGGCAACCTTCCCGGCTAGTTCCCTGTGTGTGGAAAGCAGGTCCCGCAGTTTAACGAAAGCCCGTACCACATAAACACTTGTCTCGATTGCTCGGGACGTGTTCAACACGCTGGCCGCCATGATCGCTCCGTGCTCGGTGGAGGCAAACGGCAGGTAGCGTCGCCCATCGTGGGATGCGGAACTTGAGGTCGCAAATTGCGACCTCAAGTTTGCGGTCGCAGTTTGCGATCGAACAGTTTAGGTTTCCACAGCAGTCAGTTGGAACAGGAAGTCCGCCGGAAATCGGCCGAGGTTTCGCTTGACTTGCTCGTTAAGCCGCTTGGTGGTAACGCCGAATAAGCACGCCAAATCGGCATCGAGAATGACCCGCTGCCCGCGAACCAAGAGGATCCGCGGCTCGATTTGCTCGACCGGAACCATCCCGCCG
>JBEKCP010000556.1:0-4011 GCA_050014815.1 Thermoguttaceae bacterium
CGCATGGCGAACCAACAGTCCTTCTCACGGGCCGTCGGGCCCGCGGCGCCGTGGCCCGCCAAATGCCGCTTCGGCAATCTCATCGTAGCGGGCCTGTTTCTCCACCACGTAGGCCTGCCACCGGGCCGCAGACCAAAGCTCCAGTTGGTCCCCGACCCCCAACAGCACGACCTCCTTTTCCAGCCGGGCCAGTTCAACCAGTTCCGGCGGGATGCGGACCCGGCCCTGGCGGTCCAATTCGGCCCACTGTGCCTGGCCGTAGAACAGCCGCCGGAAGGCCCGCACCTCCTGCTCGGCAGGCGAGGCCGCGGCAAGCCGCTCGGCCAGACGGGCAAAGGCCTCCTCAGAGTAGATGGTTAGGGTGGCGTCCGTTCCCGGGGCAACGAAAAGCCCGCCTCCAACGGGGCATTTCAGGGCATCACGGAGACGCTTGGGGACGGCAACCCGCAGCTTCTCATCGAGTGAGCGGTGGAAGGCGCCGGTCAGCAGCATGTATCACCACAATTCCCCACGATGGCCCACAAAGACCCAAGAATAGCCTCTTTCTCCCCTTCGTCAAGCGGCGTTTCGCGATGAGGTTTTCGGTTCCGGCCGGGCTTGTCGTCCTAGCTGCCCGCTGCAAAGCGACTTCCGCCGACCGGCCGTGCCGTAAGTGCCATCGAAGGATTTTGCGGCACCTTGCCGGGGCCTGCCCAAAGATGGCTTCAGGGCAAGAAAACAAACCCCGCGACGCGAGACCCCCGCGACGCAGTCGCGGGGCTTTCCCAATCCCCAATCCCCAATCCCCAATCCCCAATCCCTGTGCCAGTGCGTATACTGCACTGTCATGAGCGAGTCCGCACGATACGACTACGATCTGCCACGACACCTGATCGCCCAGGAACCGGTGCGATCCCGGGCCGATGCACGACTCCTGGTCGTCGACCGGGCTCGGCAGTCGCTCCAACACCGATACGTGCGAGATTTGCCGGAGCTTCTGCGGCCCGGGGACTGCCTGGTGCTGAACGACACGCGGGTGGTGCCCGCCCGGCTGGTCGGCCGTCGGCAGCGAACCGGGGGCCGGTGGGAGGGGCTCTTCCTGGAGGTCACGCGAGAAGGACTTTGGCGGATCCTGTGCAAGGCCCGGGGAAGGCTCCAGCCCGACGAGGCCATTACCCTGCTCAGCGCGAGGGGGGGAGAGGACATCACGCTCCACCTGGGCGCTCAGCAGCCGGATGGTAGCTGGATCGCCCGACCCGAGAGTGGCGAAGAGTCTTTTTCCCTGCTGGAGCGGGTAGGTCGGGTTCCGCTGCCTCCTTATATCCGTAAGGGGGAGATGGTGTCCTCCGACCGCGAGGACTACCAGACGGTGTTTGCCCGATGGCCGGGGGCGGTCGCCGCGCCGACGGCGGGGCTGCACTTCACGCAACAACTGTTGCGGCGGCTGGAGGATGCAGGAATCGTGGTCTGCGCCTTGACCCTCCACGTGGGGGCCGGCACGTTCCGCCCCATTGCTGCCGAGGCGCTGGCCCAGCACCGGCTCGACGCCGAATGGGGCTCGCTCGGCCCCGAGATGGTCGAGCGGATCACGGCGGGCCGCCACCGCGGAGGCCGGGTAGTCGCCGTCGGCACGACCTCCGTTCGCCTCCTGGAGACCGCGGCCGCTGACGGCGTCCTCAAGCCGATGACCGGCTACACGGACCTGTTCATCCGGCCGCCCTATCACTTCCGAATCGTCGATGTCCTCCTGACCAACTTCCACCTGCCGCGGACCACCTTGCTGGTCCTGGTGCGGACCTTCGGAGGCGAGGATTTGCTCATGCGGGCCTACAAGGAAGCCATCGCCGAGGGATACCGTTTTTACAGTTACGGCGACGCCATGTTGATCCTTTGAGCCTGGAAAAAGGGGGACAGTCCCCATTTGTGCGCAGCACCCGTAGGGCGGGCACCGACCGAAGGTTGGTCACGGCAAATGGGGACTGTCCCCTTTTTCCTTAGGAGACTCTCATGTCTGACTATCCGGTCGAGCAGATCCTGGTCGTTCCCACCGAGCTGTTCCGCCGGCTGGGTTATTTTCAGGGTTTCTCGGGCGACATCGACCGCTACCTGGGCGAGCTGCTGAGCCCGCGGCACATCCAGTATTGTCCGCGGCCGGAAATGGAGCGGGACCCCGGCTTCAAGCAGTTGATCCCTTACCTGATCTTCCGCCATTGCGACCCCGCCGGCCGGCCGTGGGTCTTCCAGTACACCCGCGGCACCGGCCAGGGCGAAGGCCGGCTGCACCGCAAGCGGAGCGTCGGCATCGGGGGCCATATCTCGACCGTCGACGCCGGCCACGCATCGCGTGGTGCCCGCGACGGCGCCGGCAACCCTTATGAAGAAGGCATGCGGCGCGAGCTGGAGGAGGAGGTCAGCGTCGAGTCGCCCTACACGATCCGTTGCGTCGGGCTGATCAACGATGACGAGACCGAGGTGGGCCGGGTCCACTTGGGCGTCGTACACCTGGTGGACGTCGAGCGGCCCGCCGTCCGCCCGCGGGAGCCGGACATCATCGAGTGCTCCTTCCGACCGGTCGAGGAGATCCTGGCCGACATGGAAGGCTTCGAGACCTGGTCGCAGATTTGCATGAAGGCGCTGTTCGGGTGAGGAGGGAATTGCAAATTGAGAATTGAGAATTGCAAATTGCAAATTGAAGACGGCAAAACGGGAATTGGGAATTTGCAATTTGCAATTTGCAATTTGCAATCTCTCCCTCTCTCCTTTCGGGGCACGAAGCGAGAGTGAGGGGTGCCGGGTATGCCGCGTCTGCCCATCTACTTCGACCATCACGCGACCACGCCGCTGGACCCGCGGGTCCTGGAGGCGATGCTGCCCTACCTGGGCGAGGTGTTCGGCAACGCGGGCAGCACGGCGCACAGCTTCGGCTGGGCGGCCCGGGCGGCGGTGGACGACGCCCGGCAAAAGATCGCTGCGGCCCTGGGCGCCCGACCCAAGGAAATCGTCTTCACCAGCGGCGCCACCGAGAGCAACAACCTCGCGATCCGGGGCGTCGTGGAGCGGCACGCCGATCGCGGCCGGCACATTATCAGCGCCGTAACCGAACACCGTGCCGTGCTGGACCCGCTCCGGAGGCTCGTCCGCCGAGGGTTCGAGGTAACGCTGCTGCCGGTCATCGCGGCGGGCGATCCCCGGGCCGGCCTGGTCCGCGTGGAGGACGTGGCCGAGGCCATCCGCCCGGATACCATCCTCGTCTCCCTGATGCTGGCCAACAACGAGATTGGCGCGATCGGGCCGCTGGCCGAGATCGGCCGGCTGTGCCACGAGCGCGGCGTCTTGCTCCATACCGACGCCGTGGGGGCCGCGGGCAGGATTCCGCTGGAGGTCGATGCCCTGGCGGTCGACCTGGCGAGCCTCAGCGGCCACAAGATGTACGGACCCAAAGGCGTCGGCGCCTTGTACGTCCGCAGCCGCGGGCCGCGGGTCCGCTTGGAGCCGATCATCGACGGCGGCGGGCAGGAGGGGGGGCTGCGGAGCGGAACACTCAACGTGCCGGGCATTGTCGGCATGGCCCGGGCCATGGAACTGTGCCTCGAGGAGATGCCGCGGGAGGCCCCGCGGCTCCGCGGGCTACGCGACCGCCTGTACGCCGGGCTCTGCCGCCAAATCTCCGGCGTCGGGCTCAACGGCCCCGCACTGGACCCACCCGAACTCCGTCTGCCGGGAAACTTGAATGTCAGCTTCGCACAGATCGAGGCGGAGACCCTCATCCTTCAAATGAAGCACGTGGCGGCCAGCACCGGCAGCGCCTGCACCTCGGCCAATCCGGAGCCGAGCCACGTGCTGCGGGCGCTGGGCCTGCCGGATGAAGCGGTCCGCGGCAGTGTCCGCTTCGGACTGGGCAGATTCAATACGGAGGAGGAAGTGGATTGGGTCGTTGCCCGGGCCGCCCAAGCCGTGGGGGAGCTCCGTGGCATGACGGCGGAAGGGGAAAACAGATAGACAGGGAGACAAGGAGACAGGGAGACAAGGAGT
>JBEKCP010000557.1:0-4002 GCA_050014815.1 Thermoguttaceae bacterium
GGCGGGGGGGTGGGGGGCGTCGCCGGGGCCGCGTGCGGTTTTTTGATAAACAACGGTTTATTCAAAACGGGGTCGGGGGGGGGCGCGCCGGGCGGGTGCCGGGCGGGCGGGGCCGCCCCCCCCCGCCCGCTAAACGTTTTTAACGAATCGTTTGATAGCAAAACCGCTGGAATGGTCCCGATGAGCCGACCAACACCGCCGGCCGTTACGCTCGAGCACCTGATCGCGCTGGGCGACGAGATGGCCGCCCTGGCCCGGGCGGGCGTGCCGCTGGAAAGCGGTCTGGGCGCCTTGGGCCGGGACATGCCGGGCGGCCTGGGCCGCCTCGCCCGAACCCTCGCCCAACGCACCAGCCTCGGGCAGCCGTTGGTCGAGGTGCTCGACCAGCTCAGCCCGCGGCTGCCGAAGGTCTATCGGGCGGTCGTCGAGGTCGGTATTCGGACGGGCCGGCTGCCGGCGGCGCTGGAGGCCCTGGCCGGCGCCCTCCGCCGCCTGGCGGAGACCCGGCGGGGCGTCACCGTGATGCTCGTCTATCCGTTGCTGGTGGTCGCCCTGGCGTGGGGACTCTTCGGGTATTTTACGGCCCGGATCGCACCGGGCCTGGCGGCGATGCTCGATGCGGTGGGGGCCCGCGGCACCGGCGTGTTCCACGCGATGGCCGGTTGGGGCCGTTGGGCGTGGGTTTGGGGCCCGGTGGGCCCGGCGGTCCTGGCGATTTTCGCCTGCCTGTGGTGGTATGCCACGACCCGCGCGTCGGTGGCCGGCCCCCGCGCGTCGATCCGACTCCTGGGCTGGCTGCCCTGGCTCGGCCCGATGCTGCGATGGTCGCGGACCGCGGTCCAGGTCGAAGTGCTCGCACTGCTGGTGGAGAGCCGCGTGCCGCTGGACGAATCGCTCCGATTGGCCGGCGAGGCCTGCGGCGACTGGCCGCTCCCGCCGCTGATCAAGTGGCTAACGGCCGGCGGGGGCCAACCCGCGCTGGCCGCAGCCCTCCGCCACGCCTCCGACACCTACCGCCGCCGTGCCCGGCAGCAGGCCGAGCTGGCCCGCGTGTTCCTGCCCATGCTGGTTACACTCGGGACCGGCGGGGTCGTGACCCTGGCGTACGGCCTGGCCCTATTCTGGCCTTATGTCAAAATACTCAGGGCCCTGGAGGGATAGCCATGCCGGGACGCCTCACGCCAGATGAATCGGCCGAGCTGGCCCAGCAAGTGGCCGACCTGAGCCGGGCGGGCCTGCCGCTGCCGGCGGCCCTGCGTGCGCTGGCCGCCGAGGTACCCTCGCCCCGGCTCGCCCGGGTGCTCCGGCAGACGGCCGATCGGCTGGCCGCCGGCGCTTCGCTGGAAGAGGCGATCCAGTCCGCGGGCCGGCGGTTGCCCGCTCATCTCCGCGGGCTGATCGTGGCGGGCATCCGCGGCGGGCGACTGGCCACGGTGCTGGACGAGTTCGCCGTGCTGACGCACCGGCGGCAGGAACTCCGCCGCCGCGTGGCCGTCAGCCTGGCGTATCCCGCCCTCCTGCTGGCGATCCTGGCCCTGGTGATCGCCGGCCTTCACACGATGTGCGTTGGGGATTTTGCCGAACTTTTCAAGGGCTTCGGCGTGAAACTTCCCGACCTGACGCGGTTGTTGCTGAGTGTGCCGGTGGCCGCAGTTTGGGTGTTCGCCGCGGTAGTATCCCTCCCGCTGGCAGTGATCGTGGCGGGCTATCTGGCGCCGCCGGGCGCGAGGCTGTCGGAACTCGTGACGTGGGTGCCGGTGGTGGGACCCCTGTTGCGATGGGGCGCCCTGGCCGAGTTCTGCCAGTTGATGGCGATACTCCTGGAAGGACAGGTCCCGCTGCCCGAGGCACTCCGCCTTGCCGGGGCGGGCGTTTCCAGCGCCCGGCTGGCCAAAGGCTGCCGGTGGGCGGCCAAGGAAGTCGAGGGGGGCAGTCCGCTGGACGGGGTCCTTACGGGTGCAGGCCAGTTTCCTCCCAGCATGACCGTCCTGGTGGCGTGGGGGCGGCAGACCGGGGCACCCGCCGAGGCCTTCCGCGCCGCCGCCGAGATGTTCGAGGGCCGCACCCAGAGCCAAGGCAGCCTCCTGGAGGCCGTATTGCCCCCGGTGGCCTTCCTGGTGCTCATCAGCCTGGTAGGACTGTGGATTACCGCCCTCTTCCTGCCGTTGATCTCGCTGATTTCCAACTTGTCGGGAGGCGGAATGTGATCATCATAGTTCCGGGCTTCGGCTGGTGGGTGATCCTGGGCGTGATCGTGGTCATGGCCTGGAACCGCCACGCGCAGGCCCGGCAAAGGGCCATGCTGGCCATGTTGACCGTCGCGGCCGAGCGGTCGATCCCGCTTGGGCCGGCCATCGAGGCAATGGCCGCCGAGCAACGTGGGCGTGCGGCGCGGCGGGCCCGAAGACTGGCGGCCTTCGTGACCCACGGGGCATCACTCTCCGACGCCGTTGCCCGCACGCCCGGCGCAGTGCCGCCCGAGGCCCTGCCGCTGGTCTGTGTGGGCTGCGAGACGGGGGACCTCGCGGCCGCCCTCCGCCAGGCCGCCGCCGCCCGCCAGATATGCGAGCCCCTCTGGCAGTACCTCATGCCGAGAATCCTTTACATCTGCTTCGTGCTCTGGTTCGCCAGCGTGGCGGTCACCTTCTTAATCCTCAATATCGTCCCGAAATTGGAAAAAATCTTCCGCGATTTCGGGACGGGCTTGCCGGAAGCGACCCTGTGGGTCATCGGTGTTACGCGACAACTTGGCCACTTGGGGGTCCTCGTCGCCCTTGTGCCCATGGCGGCGCTCGGGCTGTTGGTCTACGCGGTGCTGCGCTATGCGGGGGTGATCCGCTGGGACCCGCCGGGGATCGCCCGGCTGGTCAGGCGACTGGACGCCGCCGCCATCCTTGATGTGCTGGCCCTGGCGGTCGCCCATGAGCAGCCCATCGACCAGGCAATCGACTCGCTCTGCTGGTCTTATCCCAGGCGGGCGGTCCGCAACCGGCTGGCATCCGTGCTGGGGGACATCCGCGAGGGGACCGACTGGCGGGAAAGCCTGCACCGCCGCGGCCTGATCGGCCGGGCCGAGCTGGCCGTCCTCCGCGCGGCCCAACAGGCCGGCAACCTGCCCTGGGCCATGCGGGAGCTGGCCGACAGCGGCCGCCGCCGCTTCGCTTACCGCGTCACGGCCCTCCTGCAACTCCTCGTGCCGGTGATGATCCTCGGGCTGGGGGCAATGGTTTTCGCAGTGGTCGTGGCCTTCTTCCTTCCACTCGTTCACCTCATTCAGACGCTGGCGGTGCCATGAGACGAAATGCCTTCATGCTCGTGGAGCTGGTTGCGTCATGCTTCGTGCTCGCGGTCCTGCTGACGCTGTGCCTTGCGGTCCTGCGCGGCGAGGTGGACCAATGCCGGGCCGCCCGCGAACGATTGGTGGCCCTCCAGGCGGCCGAGAATCTGCTGGAAGACCTCTCGGCGAGGCCGTGGAATGAGCTGACGCCCGAGACTGCCGCGCGGCTGGCCGACGAGGCGACGCGGTCGCTGCCGGAGGGGCGGGTGGAAGTGGAGATTACTGAAGTGGCAGGAAGCGTGGGCTCGCCCTCACCCCCGGGTACCCACTCGTGGGTGCCTCTCCCGGAGGGAGAGGGGAGTACGGAGTTGCCCAGGGCCAGGAGGATCTTGCGGACCCGCTCCGGCTCGATCCGGATGCCGAGGATTCGCGGTAATTGCCCAAGCCGCAGGACGATGGGCTGCCGGGCTTCGGGCGGGCGGCCGACATCCACCACGCCGGCGGCCAGCTCGCCGCCGGCCGTTTCCAGGATCAGCTCGCAGCACCGCCGGCTGGCCCAATCGACCCCGGCCGGATCGACCCGCCGCTCGAACCGGTAGGACGAGGCACTGTGGAGGCCCAGCCGGCGGGCGGTCGTGCGGATGGACACCGGGTCGAACTCGGCCGCCTCGACCAGCACGTCGCGGGTCGAGGGGGAGACTTCCGTTTCCCAGCCACCCATCACG
>JBEKCP010000558.1:0-3998 GCA_050014815.1 Thermoguttaceae bacterium
CGTGCCGCTGCTGCACGCCGGGCACGGCATTGCGCGGGCGCATCGCGGGCGGGCGTCCGGGCCGCCGTGGCTCCGCGGCGGACTGGCTGCCTTGCCGCCTGCCGCCCGCCGGGCCTCCGCGCCGCACGCGGCCGACGATGGTCCGCCGGTGGCGGCCGACGACACTGGGCCGCCGTCGCCGGACGGGTCGCGTACGGGTGCCCCGCTCGCGGACGGTCCGTTGGCAGACGGTCCGCGGCCGGGTTTCGGCCCCCGCCGGGGCGCGGGACGACGGCGGCCGCCGGCCGGGTACCGTCCGCGTGGACCGCTGTTTCCCGCCACGCTCCGCACCTCGTTCCGGTCGCTGCGGCGGAACAAGCTGCGGTCGGCCCTGACGGCGCTGGGCGTGATTATCGGCGTGGCCGCCGTGATTGCCATGACCGAGATCGGGGAAGGCTCCCGGAACGCGATCCAGAGGACGATTGCGAGCATGGGCGCCAATAACCTTCTGATCCTGCCCGGCGCGGCCATGAGCGGCAGCGTGAGTTTCGGCACGGGCAGCGCCCAGACGCTCCGGCCCGCCGACATGGACGAGATCCTCCGGCAGTGTTCGGCCGTCAGCGCAGCGGCCCCGATCGTCTGGTGCCACCCCCAGGTCATTTACGGCAATCGCAACTGGATTCCCATGAATACCAGCGGCACCACGCCGGCATACCTGGTGGTGCGCGACCGGGAGGAGATGGAAGAAGGAGACTGCTTCACCGAGGCCGACGTCCGCAACGCCGGCAAGGTCTGCCTGATCGGGACGACCCTGCGGGACGAGTTGTTTCCGGACGAATCGCCGATCGGCAAGGAGATCCGCGTCCAGAACGTCCCGTTCCGCATCGTCGGAGTGCTGGGTCGCAAGGGCGCGAGCATGACGGGCCAGGATCAGGACGACGTCTTGCTGGCCCCCTGGACGACGATCAAGTTCCGGGTGAACGGCAGCGGGGCGGGCAACCTCACCCAAACCACGGCGGCGCAAAGCGCGGCGGCCACCATCAACAGCCTGGATACTCTCTATCCCGGCGGCGCTCCGCTCTATCCGCTCCCGACGCCCATAGAGGCCGCCGACATGCCGCAATCGGCGCGAACGGTCAACCTGGATCTGCTCGTCGCCAAGGCGGCCAGTGGTGAGCAAATCCCCGAGGCCATCGACCAGATCACGGGCCTGCTGCGGGAGCGGCACCGCCTCCCGCCCGACCGGGACAACGACTTCGAGATCCGCGACCTGAGCGAAGTCAGAAAGACCATGGCATCGACTTCGGAGCTCATGAAGGTGCGCCTGCTGGTGGTGGGCGGGGTGGGCATCATGAACATCATGCTCGTCTCCGTAACCGAGCGAACCCGCGAAATCGGCCTGCGAATGGCCGTCGGCGCCCGCAGCCATCATATCCTGCGGCAGTTTCTGCTGGAGGCGGTGCTCCTGTGCCTCGTCGGGGGCGCGGTGGGCATCCTCCTGGGCCGCAGCGCCTCGGTCCTCGTCCACTCCGTCCTGGGCTGGCCCACGCAAACGTCGCTCCTGGCGATCGTGATCGCGGTCATGGTGTCGGCCGGCGTCGGCATCATCTTCGGCTTCTATCCCGCCTGGAAAGCCTCGCGGTTGGACCCGATCGAAGCACTCCGCTACGAATAGGCGGGACAGCCCGTTGCAAAATAGGATTCTCCCCGTGAAGGCCGCACAGGCTTACTACTTGTCGCTGCACATGGTGCTGGCCGTGTCCCTGGCGACCGGGTGCGGGCGGCAAGACGCGTCCCTTCCCTCGGACCAGGGTCGCCAGTCGCACGGCCATGGGTCTACGCCGCAGGACGCCCGCAACGCCGGCGAGGCGGTCGAGACGCCTTCGTCCACCTGCCCGCTCCCGCCGGTGCTCGCGCTGGACTTGGGCGGCCGGATCAAAATGGATCTCTTGCTCATCCCGTCGGGCTCCTTCCTGATGGGCGGCGCCGGCGGCGAGGACGATGCAAAGCCCGTCCACGAGGTCACTATCGGCGAGCCGTTCTACATCGGAAAATACAAGGTCACCCAGGAGCAGTGGCAAGCCGTGATGGGGAGCAATCCCAGCGAATTCAAGGGGCCGAGGAACCCCGTGGACAGCGTCGGCTGGGAAGATTGCCGCCGCTTCCTCAAGAAGCTCAACGAGAAGTTCGCCGACGCGTCCGTGAGATTCTCCATTCCGACCGAGGCCCAATGGGAGTACGCTTGCCGCGCGGGCAGCAAGGCCAAGTACTGTTACGGCAACGCGGAAGCGAGTCTTGCCGAGTTCGCCTGGTTCTACGACAACTCGGGAGAGAAGACGCATCCGGTGGGCGGCAAGAAACCGAACGCCTGGGGGCTCTACGACATGCACGGAAATCTGTTCGAATGGTGCGCGGATTGGTACAGCGGCGACTACTACAAGTCGTCTCCTGCGCGCGATCCGTGCGGCCCGGCGTCCGGCACCTTGCACGTCGACCGCGGCGGCTGCTGGAACAGCGTCGCCCGCGGCTGCTGCTCGGCTTTCCGCAACACCAACTCGCCGCGTCCGGACCACTTGATTGGTTTACGGGTGGTGGCCAATTGTGCGGGCTCAACGCCCAAACCATCACCCGAGAAGCCCCGCTAGTGTAGCGATTCATCCATATTACCAAGCTTGCCCGGAATACAGGTCCTTGACCCTGAACTACTGCACTGGCCCGTATGTCCCTGCAATCGGAAAAGGCGAGTTAAAGCCCACATCTTCACAACCCGATGGATGGATAGGGGTTCGCTTTGACTCTGGATAAGGAACCGTTGCCATGGCAGGAACAAGGACTTGGCTGCTGGCAATCGTCGGTCTGCCGGCGGCCGATCTCGCCGCATTTGCAGGCATGGGATGGGCAATCGCCTGGTGGGTGCCGCTGGCCATCGGCTTTGCATCGGGGATGCTGGGCTTGCTTGTGATCGGTTACGGGTCGTGGCAGTACGGAGAAGTCATTGCCGTCAGGCTGGATCACGATGAGCCTCTTGACAGCGGTTTGGCGGCCGGCTCGATGCTTCTGCTTGCCGGCCTTCTCTTGGTAGTCCCCGGTTTGATTACGAAGCTACTCGGCTTGGTGCTCCTGACGCCGGGAGTTCGGCGTCTTGCCGTCCGAGCGTTGCGGAGGCGTGCATTGGGCGACGAGGGTCCAGCAACGCTCCGAATGGGTGATTATGAGCAGCGGCAAAGGGCGGCATGACGCGTCCGAAAAGCCGTGTTTCCAGCAAAGTACTTCACCGAAGCGGATGGGTGACACGCCCTGAAAGGGCGTGGCGACCCGTCCAAACACGCCCTTTCAGGGCGTGCCACCCGTCACTCGAAGACTGACGGAGCACCGGCGTCGAACAGTCTGGTCCGCGGATGCCATCTGTCGCTATTGCTGGGTCCGGCCCGAGGTTGAAGGAGCGCCGCCCCGGAAGGAGCTTCCCGGGAACATGCTCGCCCTGCCCGGCGATGCCCCGCCCGGCTGCATGCCGCCCGGAGGTACTCTGCCCGGCTGAAAAGGGACCATCGCGGGCTGAGGCTGCGGCGCATACGAGCCTTGCGGCTGGGGGTTGTAGTAGTTGCCCCGCGATCGACCGCCGTAGCCGGCGCCGGTCTGCGGCTGCGAGTAGGCGGGTGGCTGCCAGGGCTGGGGCCCCGCCTGCGGAGAACCGAACGACGACTGCTGCCGCCGCATCCAGGGCCTGTCGCTCAAGGCGCCGCCGGCGGCGCCCAGCCCGCCGGTCTGGGCGTTGGCCGGCACGTTGCCGAACCGCACGGCCGGGCCGACCATCGCGGCCAGCGCCTGCCGGACCGCCTCGGGGCCCGTGTCGTGCAGCGTCACGACCCGGATCGTATCCTTCTGCTCGGAGGCCATGACGTCGAGCTGTTCGACGAGTTGCTTCACTTCCTGGAAGAGCGGATCGGGGGCGGCCACAATCAGGGAGTTGCTCTTCGCATCGACGCTGACCGCCAGGCGGGGCTCGTCGTCGGACCGCC
>JBEKCP010000559.1:0-3992 GCA_050014815.1 Thermoguttaceae bacterium
ATCAGTGCCCGTTCCAAAGGAACGGATCGGCCCAAGTCCACCTGCCACCAAGGGGAAGGCTCCGCCGATGTGTGGAACCCCCATTTGCCGTCCTTCACACCGTCGACGGCGCCAGCGGCATCGGCGACGGTGGAAGCCCTTGGCGAAGAAGCCGGTTCTTGGGCGGCTGAAATGCGCGCCAACGTCAGGAGGGCGGCGACGGCGGCGAAAGCCAGGCGAACACGAAGACGTTGAACCGTCATCTGAGGCTCCCTTTTTCCTTTTTCCAGCGAGCCGTGCTACGTCTTCAATCGACGACTGACGGAGCACTAGCCTCCTTATTGTAACAAAGTGCCTCGCGACCTTCCAGTTGGCGCGACGATCGACCATTCCCGTCCAGAACTGTGTTCCTGGGGCGTCCCTGATACTCGGCGCCCCATCCGTAGACAGGGATTGAGCGTTGAAATGACCCTTTACTTGCCTGCAACGTGGAAGGCAAACAGCTCGTCGAAATGGCGCAGGTACATGACCCCGCCGCTAATCACCGGATGGCTGTAGATGCACCCTCGTTCGCTCTCGGCAGGGTCGTCGTCCGCGTCGACGGGGGGAAACATCGCCTTGCCTGTAATCTTTAATCCGGGGCGCGTCTCGATGAGGTAGACGTGTCCCGGGCCGCGCAGTTGTTCGGCACAGCCGAACAAGAGGCCGTCGGCATAGGCCATGAAAAGCGGCGCGGGCAACTTGATTTCGTCCAGGATCTTGCCGGTTCTCGCTTCCAAGCACCGCAGGCTTCTCGACAAGACCGGTCCGCCGGCCCCGCCTCCATCGCAGCCGTAGAGCTTTCCCTCCAGCGCGATGATCGGCGAATAGGCGGTGCCCAAGTCGGGGCTCGCCCAGAGGCGCTTGGCCCCTTTCCCGTCGGCGGAAAGGCTGTAGCAGACGCTCCCGCAGCTAGCGGCCCTCTGTCCCCTGCGATCCGCCTGGATTCCAGCGACCACGCGCATCCCATTGGACAGGAAGACCAGTCCGTCATCACATACCGGCGAGCTGGAGCCGCAGTCGCCTTCCGTGGTCATCCTATCTTTATCGCCAAATGCGTCGGACCACAGTAACTCTCCGGTGTCGGCGCTGAGCCCGACGACGGTGAGGACCGTCCGCCACACGAGGATGCGCAGGTTTCCGCGCTTCACGAGAATGGGCGAGACGTAGGACGGGCCGTCCTCGAAGCCGGGCCATGTCCAGCGGAGTTTGCCCGTCGTCTTGTCCAGCGCCACGACCGTCGTGCCGATCTTGCCCGGACACCAGTACACGCTCTTCTCGTCCACCAGGAGCGACGAAACGCAGCCGTATCCGTAGCGCACGCTCGGTTTTCCGTACGGCTTCTTGGCCAGCTCGGGATCGTGGTATTTCCAAACCTCCTTGCCGTCGGCGGCGTCAAAACAGGCGACCGTCGTCGAACCGCGGCCGTCGTCGTGAAGGTAAAGCCGTCCCTGGTCGATGGCCGGCGTGGAATGGCTATGGAAACCGGGGATGCGCCACCGAACGCTGCCGTCGCGGCAGTCGATGGCAAAGAACTCCTTGACCCCCGATACGTAGAGGGCGCCGTCGGCGACCACCGGCGAGCCATACGAATCGCCCTTGCCCGGGCCCTTCAGTCCTTTCATGCGCCAGAGCAGCTTGGGCCCGTTTTCCGGCCATTGCCGCAGTAGCCCGGTTTCTCGCGAGATGTAGTCGCGATTGGCGCCGCCGTACTGGGTCCAGTTCGATGTTTTACCGGGCTTTTCCCTCACGGCATCGTCCGTCCTGCCGGCAGTTACCGACAATCCCAGCCAGCAGGCCAGCAGCGAAACCACTCTTACGCCAGTCAAATAAACGCGTTCTCGCACATCTTCTCCCCGTATTGCGGTTGGCCAAATCAAGGCTCGATCTCAAGTACATGCGTCCTGGTGTCGGCGATCCGGTGGTATTCCCACCCTATCCATCTTGTTGTCATGTGTTTCTCGACTGGTTACGAGTGGCAATTACGAGTTTCGCCCCTTCAGGAGACTCCCGGCGGGACCGGCGTCTCGGGATTGATGATCGTATCCTTGGGTTCGCCAGGTCCTCGACCAGCACCACCTCGCCCGGCGGATAACTCTTCATCTCGCTCTTCCATCCACCCTTAGGTGGGTTTGCTTGTAGGCACAGCCCGTGAGAAGTAGAATGGCGGCTTGTACGATGCCCTAATCTCCTGGCGGGGTGCCCGCATCTAAGGGAATCTATGACAAAGAAAGCCACCCCCGGGAAAAGGAATCGCGCCGCAACGGGGAAGAAGCCGGCCATCCCGAAGAACGACACCACGGCCGGGAGGAACACACCAGACCGGCAGCCCGGCGTAAGGGATCGGCTGGAAGGCTTGCTCAACGAGTTGACCGATGCCGAGTTGAACATCTTGATGTACGAGATCGAGAATCCCGGCGAGATACGTTCGATGAATAAGTTGGGGAGGATTGCCGCTGCTCGGTTGGACCGGCAAAAAGCGATAAGGGAACTGGCGGAAATGCTGATTGATTACCATATCGAGCAGCATCCCAGGTTGGAGACGCACTACTTGACCGACAAGTACCATCTGCGGGAATACTTTTACGATTACTGCATTTGACGGAAGGGTGCGACCATCAGCCAGTGGTGGCGTGGCTCCTGCGTTGCACTTCTCTTCAGTCTTGGTGTCTTTGGGATACGCGGTGGGTTCCCCATATTGCCTGTCATCGTTGAGAAAGGCAGGCAGCATATTCATATTCATCCCCGAAATCAATCCACCCCAACTCCCGGCCGTTAGAAGAAGCCGCCTCCGACGCCGCCCTGGCCGTTCATGTCGCTGCCGCTCTTGTAGCGGCCCTTGAGTTGCTGGATCTGCTGACCTTGGTTTGCCCGGTTGGCGTTCTGGATGCCTTCGAGCAGGTTGGTTTGCTGCGAAGAGCCTTGGGGCGCGGGCATCCCGCCTCCCATCATGCCGCCCATGCCTCCCATCATCATACCACTGGGCGGTGGCGGGCGTCTCCGGCGGAGCACCGGAAGCGGCTTGCCGGCGTCCTGCTGGCCACCTGGTTGTGGGACGGTCTCCCGACCGTGCCACCCCGGGGGAGACCTTCGGTCCAAGCCGTGGCACGGTCAGGAGACCGTGCCACAACGGGGTTTCCGTTTCATCCTTCGCGGCGTTCCGCTCGACTCTCAACCATCCAGGGGGTCTTTCCGGTGAATTGTTGGGTTTCTGCGCGGCCCAAAGGGTTTTTTGACGGGGGCCCAGCTATGGCGGCGCGCCGGGCGGGTTATGAAATAAGGACTTACGGCGCGGCTTCGCGAGTTCTGCGCACCCCCCGGAATCGGGCCCGGCCCACAATCCTGGTGCGTTCGGACGTAACCCGTTGCCGTTGAATCGCTTGCGGCCCGGAATTGCGAAGGCGTTGTTGGGCCTTAATTGGGCCGTTCACAATGGGTAATTTGCAAGCGTTAAGTTCTTATGTAGTAAGGGCCGTCGCGGTATCAGAGGGGGCACCTATACATCTCCGGGGGCGCAAAAAAATGGCCACTTAAAATGGTGGTATGAGCTGACACTGCGGGGCTATTTCCGAATCTCATGCCCCCAGGACGCAGGGGGACTGTCCCGATTTTCGCGGGCACCGAGCGCAGCTTGGTCGCGAGAATGGGACTGTCCCCTTTGACGCACGGGCTGCCCGTTGAGCACGGAATCCGGGACGGCCCGGTCGGCAGGGCGAATCGCCCGCTGCGGAATCGCTGTTCCCCCTTGTCAGGCTCGGCAATACTGATCGGTGGGATGGATACCGCCGACAAACGGCGGGGAAAAGGGGCACCGGCCGTCTCGACACCCGCGTCAATAAGAAAGACTCCCGGCCTTGCGCTACGTTGAACTTGGGAAAGGAGGATAGATGTAGGATACACCTTGAAACCTTTCGATGGAACCCTACGGGTAACCAAGCCCGTCCGGAAGAGTTTGGCCAACAGCCGGAAGCGAG
>JBEKCP010000560.1:0-3982 GCA_050014815.1 Thermoguttaceae bacterium
CCACTGGAAGGGCGTTTGCGGCTTGGGCACGAAGTTCGACACGTTGGCCACGACCTCGGCCGGTCGCCCCATGACCTCCCGCCCCAGCCGCGAGATCGACTCGGCCATGTCGATGATGCCGTCGAGGTCCTCGGGCCGCTCGCCCGGCAGCCCGCACATGAAATAGAGCTTCACCCGGGTGAATCCGTTCTCCATGGCGCTGCGGCAGCCGGTATAAAGATCGTCGTTGGTAATGGCCTTGCCGATCCGCCGGCGCATGTCGTCGTGGGCCGCCTCGGGCGCCAGCGTCAGCCCGTCGCGCCGGTCGGTGTTCAATAGTTCACCGAGCGACCGCCACTGCCGGTTGATCCGCAGGCTCGGCAGCGAGATGCTCACGCCCAGCGGCCGGAAGACCTCGTGCATGCGGGCGAGGAGCTCCTCGATCGCCGGGTAGTCGCTGGTCGAGAGGCCCAGCAGCGCGACCTCGTTGTAGCCGGTGTTGCGGTACGACTCCAAGGCCGCCTGCACGATGGTCTCGACCTTTCGGATCCGGACGGGCCGCTTGAGGGTCGTGCTCTGGCAGAAGCGGCACCGCCAGGGGCAGCCCCGCATGATCTCGATCGCAATGCGGTCCTGAACGCACTGGACGTGCGGCACGACCGGCGAAGTGGGCAGCGGCATGGCGTCCAGATCGGCCAGCACGGCGGGCTCGATTTGCTCGTGTACGCCGGCCCGCAGCGGCCGCACCCCGCCGGCCCGGCCGCCGTCGTACCGCGGTTCGTAGAGCCGGGGAACGTAGGCGTACGGCAGCCGGGCGGCCATCTCGGCCAGCGCGGCGGTGCGGTCTTGTCCCGTCGCACGCAACTCCAGCCACAGGTCGCACACCGCCGGCAGCGACTCTTCGCCGTCGCCCAGTATGAAGAGGTCGATGAACCGGGCCATCGGCTCGGGGTTGGCCACGCCCGGGCCGCCGGCGATGACTAGCGGGTGGGCCGGCGTCCGCTCCTCGGCCGCCAGCGGAATCCCCGCCAGGTCGAGCATCGTCAGGACGTTCGTCGAGCAGAGGTCGTACTGGAGCGTGAATCCCAGGACGTCGAAGTCGCCCAGCGGCGTGAAGTTCTCCAGGCTGACGAGGGGCAGCCGGTGCTCGCGCAGGAGGGCCTCCAGGTCGGCGAGGGGGGTGAAGGCCCGCTGGCAGGCCCAATCCGGCCGCCGGTTCATCACGGCGTAGAGGACCTGGAGCCCATGGTGGCTCATGCCGATCGTATAGGCGTCGGGAAAGGCCAGGCAGAGCTTGCCCCGCACGCCGTGGTAGTCCTTTGCCACTGCGTTCCATTCGCCGCCGATGTACTGGCCGGGCGTCTGGACCCGCGGCAACAAACGGTCGACCACCAGATCCCGGATCGCCTGATTGAGCATTTTGAGGCATTATACCATCGCCGGGAAGGTTTAGCGGGCGGGCTTGCCCGCCGAGTTGCGGTTGGCCCACGATCCACCCGGCGGGCAAGCCCGCCCGCTAAACATGCTCAACCCGACGGCCCCGGTGTGGGCTATAATGGGAGAGAGGGCGGGTTCCAGAAAGGCAAGATTCATGACCGGCAAACGCACTTGGCAGTGGGGCGTGGCGGCACTCGCCGCGGCGGCGATCGTCGCGACGGGGCAGGGCAGGGGGGGAGAGTCGCGGCCCTCGCTGGCCGACGCCCGCAACCGCATGGTCAACGAAGAGATCGTCGGCGCCGGGGTGAAGAATGCCCGGGTGATCGCGGCGATGCGGGCCACCCCCCGCCACGAGTTCGTGCGGTCCGACCAGCGGGCCAATGCCTATTACGACATGGCGCTCCCGATCGGCGAGGGACAGACGATCTCGCCGCCGTTCATCGTCGCCTACATGACCGAGGTCCTCGATCCCCAACCCACCGACAAAGTGCTGGAGATCGGCACCGGCAGCGGCTACCAGGCGGCGGTGCTGAGCGGGCTCGTGCGCGAGGTCTACACGATCGAGATCGTGGCGCCGCTGGGGCAGCGAGCGGCCAAGACCTTGCAGCGGCTCCGTTACACCAACGTCCATTGCAAGGTGGGCGACGGCTACCAGGGCTGGCCCGAACACGCCCCCTTCGACAAGATCATCGTCACTTGCTCGCCCGAGGAAGTGCCGGCCAAGCTGGTCGAGCAACTCAAGGAAGGCGGGCGGATGGTCATCCCCGTCGGGCAGCGCTACCAGCAGACGATGTTCTTGATGAAGAAGATCCAGGGGAAGATGGAGTCGGAGTCGCTCTTGCCGACGCTCTTCGTCCCGATGACCGGCGTGATGGAGGCCCAGCGGAAGGTCAAGCCCGACCCGACCAGGCCGGCCATCGAGAACGGCGATTTCGAAGAGACGATCGGCGACCCGCCGCAGCCGGCGGGCTGGCACTACACGCGGCAACTGGAGATGGGCTCCGGCGACGCGCCCTCGGGAAAGAAGTACATCACGTTCCACAACGCGGAGCCGGGCCGCGGCGCCCAGGCGCTTCAGGCATTCGCCGTCGACGGCCGCAAGGTCAAGGCCCTCGATGTCTCCCTGCAGGTGAAAGGCCACAACATTCGCCCCGACCAGGCCACGCAGCAATTGCCCATGCTCGGGCTGATTTTCTACGACGAGAACCGCGGCATCCTCGGCGAGAAGTTGATCAAATTCGGGCGAGGGACGTTCGCCTGGCAGACGGAGAAGCGACGGATCGAAGTGCCGCCCAAGGCCCGCGAGTGTATCCTGCGGATCGGCATGTTCGGAGCGGTCGGCGAATTGTCGGTCGACGACGTGCAAGTCCAGGCGGCGAAATAGGCCCAATCTCCCCTCTCCCTCAGGGAGAGGGGCAGGGGGTGAGGGATGGCCGGCTCAGAGACGACTCCCAAGCTCGCTCGCTCATATACCCCCCATTAGAGCGTAGTACAGCCTGTGTAACCCTCAAAGTCCGTCCAACCTACTTGATTTTCAGAAACCGGGTGTTATGTTAAGAGCAAGCAGTGAGAAGTTTCCATCAGTTTTGGTAAAAGGGAGGAAATGCAATGATTAGATCCAGTTGGAAAGTCGCGTTGCTTGGGATCCTCGTGGTCGTCGCCGCGGGGGCCTTCGTCTCGCAGGCCCAGGCCTTTCACGGTGGGTGTTGCACTCCGGCCTGTGGGGGCTGCTACTCCGGCTGCTATGGCGGTTGCTACTCCGGCTGCTATGGCGGTTCCTACTCCGGCTACTATGGCGGCTGCTCGCTGGGCTGCTATAGCTCCTGCTATGGGAGCAGTTGCTATCTGGGCTGCCGGCCGGGCCCGATCCGCCGATTGGTGTTCGGTCCCTATCGTTGGTACTGTGGATACGGCTGTGGATACGGATGCGGTGGAGGGTATTGTGGAAGCGGCTGGTGCGACACCTGCACGACCGCGTCCAGTTGCTGCGGTGGACAGATTCAGTATGACTCTGCCCCCATGAGCGCCCCAACGATGATGCCGCCCGCGTCGTCGGTGCCGACGCCTGCGATGAAGCCGGCGCCCGCCCCGGCCGCGCCCGCCCCGGCGCCGGCCGCCGCCCCCGCCACACCGGCGGCTCCTTCGGCGGGGCCGGCCGCGCCCACCACTTGGCTCGAGCCCACCCAGGAAACCAGCGGCATTGTGACGATCTGGGTCCCCGCGGAAGCCAAGGTCACGATCAACGGCCTGGCCACGCGGAGCACCGGGTCGAAGCGGCAGTATGTCTCGTATGGACTGAAGCCCGGTTTCAGCTATAAGTACGAGATCAAGGCGGAGATCGTCCGCGACGGGCAGATCGTCGAGGAAGACCGCACCGTCTCGATCACGGCCGGCCAGCGGGCCGCCGTGGCCTTCGGCTTCAACAAGCCGGCGGAAGCGGTCGCCGCCAACTGAGGATCCCTGACGCCGCTGTTCGATTTACCTGATTGCCAACGGGCCCCCGCACCGGGCTGCCGGAGCGCGGGCCCCTTATTATTGAGCGAGCCCCAATAATCCCGTTGCCAAT
>JBEKCP010000561.1:0-3970 GCA_050014815.1 Thermoguttaceae bacterium
CGCGGAACGGCATACCGGACACCATCGAGGAGCTCCTCCTGGTCCGCGACGTTACGCCGCAGCTCCTGTTCGGCCTCGATACCAACCGCAACGGCGTGCTGGACGCCGGCGAGCCGGCCAGCGACAGCCTCGAAGGCGTCGATAATTCCGACGGCTCGATGAACTGCGGCTGGGCCGCCTTCCTCACGCTCTACAGCGCCGAGTCGAATCTCCAGAGCGACGGCACGGCGAAAATCAATCTCAACCAGGACGACCTTCAGAAGCTCCACGACGCCCTGGCCCAGGCGCTGGACGGCCCGACGGCCGATCTCGTCTGCGCCTATCGCCAGCGCGGCGCCTCCGCCAATATCATCCCCGCCACGCCACCGACCGACCTGACGAAGCCCGGCTCGACGAAACTCCAGACCGTACTGGATCTGGTCGGCCTGCAGATGGGGCAGCCGGCGGGGCCGCAGGGCAAGCCCTCGCCTCCGATGCCGCCGCTCTTGGCCGCCGACACCGCGGCCATGGGCACCTATCTGCCCAAGTTCCAGGACAAGACCACGACCTCTTCTAATCCGTCGATTCCCGGGCGGATCAACGTCAACCAGGCGCCGCAGGCGGTGCTCCGGTGCATTCCGGGCCTGACGGAGGACCTGGTCCAGCAGATCATTGCCCGCCGCACCCCGGACCCCGCCACCGCCGATCCCGGCCGCACGTACGGCACCTGGCTCCTGACCGAGGGGATTGTGACGTTCGATGCGATGAAGAAACTCATGCCGCTGGTGACCGGCGGCGGGAGCGTGTACCGGGCCCAAGTCGCCGGGTTTTACGAGGCCGGGCAGCCCGTCGTTCGACTCGAAGCGATTATTGATGCTACCAAACGGCCCGCCCGGGTGGTATCCTGGAAGGATCTGACCCGGCTCGGCGGCGGCTATTCCCTGGACGTGCTCTTGGGCGGGACTGCGGCGCGATGAGTAGGTCCCTTCTGCCGGAAGGGACTAACATGCGAGGTTACGTTAGAAGCCGCGGCGGCTCCTACTCGCACCGTGGCACGTTTGTCCCGCTCGGCAAGCGGGACCTACTTGAAAACCTTCCAGGGTCACGCAAGGTCATTTAGAAACACATCATGGCGCAACTCCTTGCCTTGGAATGGGACCGCGCGGAAGTCCGCATCGTGGTCGCCGCGAAGCACGGTCGCGATACGGTGATCGAGCGGGCCTTCGCGATTCCATTGCCCACGGCGCCTCCCGGCGCCCAGCTTGGGGCGGCCGACATCGGCCGGTTGATCGCCGAGGCCCTGGCCCAATGGGACCTTGGCCACGCCGAGGCCCTGGTGGCCGTCGGCCGCCGTAGCATTCAACTGCGGGAGTTCCAGCTTCCGGCGGTGCCCGACGCAGAGCTGCCCGAGATGGTTCGCCTCCAGGCGATGCACGATCTGGCCGATCTGGACGACTCATGGCTCCTGGATTTCCTGCCGATCGAAGGTGTTCCCCCCCTCGCTCCGGCAGAGGGATCACAAGCGGCGCCCGGGACGGGAGACGCCGCCACCGGGCCCGATTCCCGCACCGTTCTGGCGGCAGTGCTGGAACCGGACCTCGTCGCGCAGATCCGCGCCGTGTGCGAGGCCGCCGGCCTCCGGCTGGGGCGCATCGTGCTCCGGGCATGTGAAGCGGCCTGGTTGCTCAGCCGGGGAAAAGGGGACAGTCCCATTTCCGGCCTGTCCGTTCGGACAGGCGAACGAAAATCGGGACAGTCCCCTGCTCGTTTCTCGGCTGGCCCTTGCCTGGTGATCGACCTGTTGGACGGCGAGGCCGACCTGACGGCCCTGGCCGGCGGCCAGGTGGTCTACCTGCGGAACACGCGGGTCTACAAGGCGAACCTCGAAGAGGCCATGCTCCTCGAGATCCGCCGCACCATGGCCGCCGTGCAGAACCGGCTCCGCGGACGCCGGATCGAATCGGTCGTCTTCTGCGGCGCCGGAGGGCCCCAGGCCGCGCTGGCCCGCATCGTCCACGAGCAACTGGCGGTCGCCACCGAGCTGTTCGATCCGTTCGACTCGTTCGAGCTTGGCACGGAGCTTCGGCAATCGCCTCCCGAGCATCCCGGCCGGTTCGCGCCCCTGGTAGGCGCGGCGGTTGCCGAGTTGGACGCGGCGGGGCACGCGATCGACTTCCTCCATCCTCGCCGCGCGCCGGCCCCGCCGAGCCGGCGGAAGAAATGGATCGCCGCCGCCGTGGCCGCCGCGGTGCTCCTGCTGGGCTACCTGATCTACGCCCGGATCGACCGCGCCATGCTGGCGGCGGAGATCGAGCAACTCCAGAAGGACGCGCCGTCGCTGGAGAAGCAGGCAGCCGCGGCCGACAAGGTCCGGGCCGCCGCGGCGGACATCTCCAAGTGGACCGACAGCGATATCGTCTGGCTGGACCATTTCCGCGCGCTGAGCGAACAGTTCCCGAGTGCCCGAGGCGCCGTCGTCAACCAGTTGACGTTCAGCTCGTCGGCCGGCGGCGGCGAGATCCGGCTCCGCGGCCTGGCACGGGACCACGCTGCGATCGGGCAGATGGAGCAGCAGCTTGGCGGCCGATCGCGGGGCGTGATCGACCGCGGCAGCCACGAGGACCCCTCCCAGGGGCCGTATTCCTGGCGGTTCGAGACCTCGGTGCTCGTCGGACGGGAACCGCCGTAATGAGAGAATTAAAGAAGCGTGAAAAGATCCTGGCTGCCGCGGCGGGCACCGTCGGCGTGCTCATGGCGGGCTGGCTGCTGTGGGCCGGCGACGGCGGATCTGCCGGCGCGCTCCGCGCCGAGCGCAAGCGGCTGGCCGCCGAGGCGGACAAGCGGCACAGCCGCATCGAGGCGGCAGACGCGGCGAAGACCCGGCTCGCCCAGTGGAGTCGCCGCTCGCTGCCGGCCGACCCCGCCAACGCCCGATCCCTTTACCAGAGTTGGCTCCGCGAGCTGGCCCACGAGGCCGGGATGCGGCAGTTGGACGTGCAACCGGGCGAGGGCCAGTCGCGCAAGGGCGTCTTCACGACGTTCTCGTTCACCGTTCGCGGCCGGGCAAAGCTGGCCCAGTTGACGCGGTTCCTTTACGACTTCTACTCGGCCGGACACCTCGACCAACTGCGGCGATTGGACGTCAAGCCGATCGAAAGCGCGGCCGATCTCGACGTGACGATGACCATCGAGGCCCTGTCGCTCCCCGGCGCCGACCGCGAGGGGCTGAGCAAAGAGAAAGGGGCTCGGCTCCGGCTGGCCGGGCTGGACGACTATGCCGGCGTCATCGTGGGGCGGAACCTGTTTGCCCCCTACGCCCCCGCGAAGACATCCTCGCACGTCGATCCGCGCCGGTACACCATTGTCACCGCCATCACGGAGGTTGAGTCCCCGACAAAGCTTGACCGGCACGTCTGGCTGGAGGAATGGCTGACGGGGAAGAAGTGGAGGCTCGCGGAGGGGGATGTGTTCGAAGTGGCCGGCACCCGGGGGACCATCAAGAAGATCGGCCAGCGCGACGTGCTCATCGAGTTGGACGGCCGCACTCAGCGGTTCCGTTACGGCGACAACCTGTTGGGAGGCACCGACGTGCCGCAAGAGCCCAGGCAAGAATGAACTGATCATCAGCCAGCAGGCCGATCCGAGGTCCCCTCTCCCTCCGGGAGAGGGCTGGCCCATGTTTGACAGGTAGGAGGGCGGGTTTTGACGGAAGTCCTTGATTTGCAAGGCGGCGGGGGTTGTTTTTGCGAAAAGCGTAGTGACAATATATTAACAGGAGCCGACGCAGAGCCCCCGAATTGACATCATGTTTTTGCGATACACGTCTTGACAACCGGCGATAAATAGTGATGCTAATATGGCATCATGTTCATTCGCTCCATCCAGGTCCGTAGTTCTGCCGGGACCGTTCACGAGTATGTCCGCGTCGTCACTTCGGTCCGCGAGAAGGGACGCGTCAAACAGAAGGTCATCGCCAACCTGGGAAGACGCG
>JBEKCP010000562.1:0-12091 GCA_050014815.1 Thermoguttaceae bacterium
CTCGGCACCCCCGCCCGCATCTACTATAAGGACGAAAGCCACAGCCCGCCCGGCAGCCACAAACCCAACACGGCCGTCCCCCAAGCCTATTACAACAAGATCGAGGGCATCAACCGCCTGACGACGGAGACGGGCGCCGGCCAATGGGGCGCCGCACTCTCCTTCGCCTGCAAAATGTTCGACGTCCACTGCAAGGTCTTCATGGTCAAGGTCAGCTACCACCAGAAACCTTATCGGCGGATGATGATGCACATCTGGGGCGGCGAGGTGACGCCCAGCCCCTCGACCGAGACCCAGGCGGGCCGCAGCATCCTCCAGAAGGACCCCGAGTGTCCCGGCAGCCTCGGCATCGCCATCAGCGAGGCCGTCGAGTCCGCCGTCACTCACGACGACACCCGCTACACGTTGGGCAGCGTGCTCAACCACGTGCTCTTGCACCAGACGGTCATCGGGCTGGAGGCGGAGAAGCAGTTCAAGCTCATCGACGATTTCCCGGACGTGGTGATCGGCTGCGTCGGGGGCGGGAGCAATTTCGCCGGGCTCTCCTTCCCCTTCCTCCGCCACAAGCTCCAGGGCCGCGAGATCCGCTTCATCGCCTGCGAGCCGCACAGTTGCCCCTCGATGAGCCGCGGCCAGTATCGCTATGACTTCGGCGACACGACGCAACTGACGCCCCTCTTGAAGATGTGTACGCTGGGGCACAGCTTCATGCCGCCGGGCATCCACGCCGGCGGACTCCGCTATCACGGCATGGCCCCGATGGTCAGCCTGACCCAGGACCTGGGACTGGTCGAGGCCCAGGCATTCCACCAGATCGAATGCTTCGAGGCCGCCCGGCTGTTCGCCGCCACCGAAGGCACGATTCCCGCCCCCGAGACCTCGCACGCCATCCGGGCCGCCATCGTCGAGGCCCTGCGGTGCAAGGAGACGGGCCGAGAGGAGTGCATCCTCTTCAACTTCAGCGGCCACGGGCTGTGCGACATGGGCTCCTACGAGAAGTTCTTCGCCGGCCACCTGGAGGACTACGCCTATCCGCAGGAGAAGATCGAAGCCGCGCTGGCCGAGTTGCCGGTGGTGGAGTGAGAAGGAAGGGGGAGGGCGGAAGGCGGAAGGATGAAGAAAGCCCCCGGACTGCGTCCGGGGGGCGTTGCAAAAGGCGGAAAAGGGATCAGGGATTGGGGGTTAGACTCGCGTCCTTCTAGCTCTTCTCACCCTTCACACCCTTCACACTCTTCTCACCTCCCAGCGCCCAAACCAGGTCGTCCACGTGGAGCGGCTTCGAGAGGACGGCCGCGGCGCCGGCCGCTTCGAGACGCTCGACGTCCTCGATCCGCGGGAAATCGGCCAGGGCCACCAACGGCGCGGGGGCTATTTGTGCGGCCAACCGCCGGAGGTCGGCCAGTTCCGCCTCGCCGCCGTCCGCGACGTCGAAGATCGCGGCCGCAGCGCCCTCGATCCGGGCGATGCTCCGCGGCCGCAGCCAAACGGTCGCGTAGCCGCACTCCCGGCAGGCGGCCGCCAGCCAGGACTCCATCTCCAATCGCCGCGTGGAAATGGCCGCCAGTCCCTGCCGCTTCGGCCAGGGGGTTCTCGCGGCCGCCAGGTAGCGCTCGTCTTCGGTGGCGGTCGCCGGCAGGTCCCAGGCCGACGTGCGGCCCTCGACCAACCGCCGCAATTGCCGGCAACAGCGGGCGAACGACTCGTGCCAGTAGAGGCGGATCACACCGGGCCACGGCCGGCCGGTCCGCATTTCACCCTCGCACCAACTGCCCAACAGGGCCACCATCCGCGCCAAGGGCGCCCGGCGCCGGAGCCCGTCTACCGCCGCCTGTGAGAACTGGCCCGGATACGCCTGGGCGATGACAATCAGGTCGGGGGCCCACTGCGGGTCGGCCAATACGGCGTCCGCGGCGGCGGCATCAGGGGCGTGCCGGACGCGGCCCAGGGCATCGAGCACCTCCCGCGCCCGGCGGAATTCGCTCCGGTTCGTGTCGCCCACGAGTAAGATGGATACTTGTTCCACGGCGCAATTGTAGCCCGGCCGATTCAGGGCGGATAGCGAGGAATTCTCGCGAGGAACCAAGCGGTCTTGCCAGACAAGAAGTTATGACACGTGCGTAGCCCGAAGGGCTTACGGCGTATAGCCCGGGGTTGCCGCGCAGCGGCTACCCCGGGATCCGAGATCCCAGAACGAAAAACCCCAACGGGCTTTCGGCGTGGTCGCGTCGGCCTACGCAACCCTTTCCGGGTTGACGACATGACGCGATGCACTGTCCTGGGGTAGCCGCTGCGCGGCAACCCCAGGCTATGATATGCAATCCCTTCGGGATGTTTGACCAACCATCCCGGTTTGCCAAGAAAGTTGGACAATCTCTAAACGTCGGGCCGAATACCGCCTTCGGCGGGAAGGCTCGTGAGCGAGCCTGTTTGCTATCGTCCAACCCTTGCCATAAAATTTTGCCGCAACCTCGCCGCCTTCCTTGAAGAAAACGGCCCCGAATGGTAGGATCGATCGAAACTGAGGGGGGTGGGATTGGTCACGATTCATCCCAACATATTGGAACGCGACGGCAAAAAGGCTTTCGTGGTCCTTTCGTACGAGGAGTTCATTTTGGCCGCTATGAACTAGCCGTGGCACGGTTCTGACTGCCGAACGCGTTCCTCCGCCCGCGATGTGATCTCCCCCCATGCCGACCTTCCCTTGCCCGGCGACGATCTGGTACAACCTGCTCCTGGCCGCCATCGACGTGGTGGTCCTCGTGCCGGTCCGCGCGACGAGGAGTGTCGTTCTAGCATGCCTGGCGCTGGCCGGTGCGGCAGCGGCCGGCGCCCTGCTGGCTCGCCTGGCGGCGGAAGACATATTTGGACTCTTCCGCCTGGCAGCGTGGGCGCTCTTCCTGCACGGGGCGGTCCTGACTACCATACTGGGCGCCATCTTTTGGAGAGCGCGGCGGCGAGGCTGGGCCGTCCTATGGGCGACGGGCTCGGCCGCAATCTTGATCATCGCCGCCGACGCCTTACTCGTCGAGCCGACCTGGCTCGAGGTCTCGCACGTGCGGATCACTTCGCGAAAACTGGCCCGCTCGTGGCGGATCGTCCTGATCGCCGACCTGCAAACCGATCACGTCGGCGAGTATGAGCGAGGCGTCTTGCGGCGGGCGGCCGCGGAAAAACCCGACCTCGTCCTGCTGGCCGGCGATTACCTGCAGGTATCTGGAACCGATGGGGAAACACAGCGCAACCTCCTGAACGCGGCCTTGCGCGAGGTGGACTTTGCGGCCACCGCGCCCGTCTTCGTGGTGCAAGGGAACGTGGACGGAGCCTCTTGGCTGGAGAGCTTCAAGGGTCTGGGTTACACGATCGCGGCCGCCAGCCGGTCGTTCGAGTTGGGGGGGCTGCGGCTGACGTGTCTGAGCTTGACAGACTCCTTCGACGCGTCGCTGGAGGTTCGCGGCGGCGACGCGGGACAATTCCACGTCGTGCTGGGGCATTGTCCCAACTTCGCCTTGGGGCACGTCGAGGCGGACCTGCTTTTGGCCGGGCACACCCATGGCGGCCAGGTAAGGTTGCCGCTGCTGGGCCCTTTGGTGACCCTATCCCGGGTGCCGCGCGCCTGGGTGGCCGGCCTGACCACGCTCGACCACGACCGACACTTGCTCGTCTCGCGGGGGCTGGGAATGGAACGGGGCAACGCGCCCCCCATGCGGTTCTGCTGCCGACCGGAACTGGTAGTCATTGACCTGGTGCCGGACTAGGAGCTGGCGAAGGCACGGGGACGCAGAGGCTACGCCCGCCGTGGCCTGCCGTGGTCCGCCGGTCGTCCCATGTAAGTCACCGCAGCTTCTGTCAGCAACCCGGAACGTGTTTGGCCGTGCTCTTGTGCGAAGCGGTCGATGGCGTCCAGTGTTCGCTCAGGGATGGTGATGTTGATTCGCTTGGCGTTGACGCGGAGGCGGCAACCGGGCAGGTCGGGGACGGTGACGCCATAGTCTGAGCGTTTGTCCTTGTGGAGTACAACGGGATAGTTCATCGCTACTTATTATACACACTAAATCAAGCGCAGTCCAATCGGGTCGCCAGCCAGGGCGGGGGGCAACGCAGCGTGGCGATAAAACCTCCCAGTCTTCCCATTTCACCGAAGCGATACAGGCCGCAGACTTTACTCAAGCCGAAAGTTCGGTACGACGAAGTATGTATTAGCGGCATTCTGGCCCAGGCCGGCAACCGCTGTACAGTTTTTCGTCCAGCGGCAGGTGACGTGGCGCGAACCCGCCGCGGGCACCATGCCTGGCATGGTCGGTCGGCGGGCTTTTGGCGTGCCCCTGTACGTATGGGCGAAATATAACGATCATGTCCTCCAATCCTTCCATCTCGAACGCGCAGTTCCAGCCCGCCCCCGGGCGGCCCCGGGGGATATCCGGGGCGGTGGCGGACTGGATTGCCGACCTTGGTGGGGTGGCGGTCGATTGGGTGGTGGGCCTCGGGAACCTGGTCATCTTTGGTCTGCGGACCGCCGGCTGGCTCGTTGCCCGGATGCCCCGTCGCGAAACCCTCGTGCCGGCGTTCTACCAGATCGGAGTGCTCAGCCTGCCGGTGGTGGCCTTGACGGGGACGTTCATCGGGATGGTGCTGGCCGTGCAGGCCTACGGCCAGTTCCGCATGATGCACATGGAATCGCGGCTGGGGGCGGTGATCAACCTGTCGCTGGTTCGGGAGCTCGGGCCGGTATTGGCGGCCACGATGTTGGCCGGCCGGGTCGGCAGCGCCATGGCGGCCGAGCTGGGGACCATGCGGGTCACCGAGCAGATCGACGCCCTGGCCAGCATGGGGGCCGACCCGATCCAGTACCTGGTCGTTCCGCGATTCCTCGGCTGCCTGCTCCTGATTCCCGCCTTGACGATCATGGCCGACTTCATGGGGATCGTGGGCGGGGCCTTTTACGGCGTTTACCTGCTGGGCATCGACTGGCACTACTACTTGCAGAATTCGCAGGACTACGTGCGGGGGTTCGACCTCTTTGCCGGCGTGTTCAAGAGCTTGTTCTTTGGGGCAGCCATTGCGCTGATCAGTTGTTACCGGGGGTTTCATTGCGATCCCGGGGCGGAGGGGGTGGGCCGGGCCGCCACGACCGCCTTCGTCTTCTCGTTCGTCATGATCCTCCTTTTGGACCTCCTCCTGGCCATCGGCCTGGACAGGGTGTATTACACGTTCTGGCCGGAAGGGCCCAAGTTGATGTAGATGGTGACTTCGGCAGAGCACAACACGGTGTCCGGCGAGCCGCTGATCCGGATCGACGGCCTGAGCGTGGAGTTCGGGCGGAATTCGGTGCTGCGCGACCTCTCGCTGGCCATCCCGCGGGGGCAGACGCTGGCCGTGATCGGCGAGAGCGGCTGCGGCAAGACGGTCTTGTTGAAGGCGATGATCGGACTGTTGCGCCCCAGCCGCGGCGGCGTCTACTTCGACGGGAAGGACCTGGCCGCGATGGGTCAGCGGGCCGTGGCGCGGGAGCGGACCCGTTTCGGCTTCGTCTTCCAGCAGGCGGCGCTGTTCGACAGCATGACCGTCGCCCAGAACGTCGGCTTCCCGTTGCGCCAGCACACCGCGAAGAGTCCGGAGGAGATACGCCAGATCGTCGTTTCGCGGCTGGCCGAGGTGGGGCTGCCGGAAACGGTCATGGGCCGCAAGCCGGCCGAGCTTTCCGGGGGGATGCGGAAGCGGGTCGGGCTGGCCCGGGCGCTGGCACTCGAGCCCGAGGCCGTCCTCTACGACGAGCCGACCACCGGCCTGGATCCCATCATGAGCGACGTGATCAGCGAGCTCATCCTCGCCACCCGGCGGCACCATACGGTCACCAGCGTGGTGGTCACGCACGACATGAACACGGCCCGAAAGGTCGCCGATCGGGTCGTGATGTTGTATCCGTTGTCGCGGCTCCGCCCGGAGGAGCCGCAGGTCATTTTCGACGGTCCGCCGGACCGGCTCGAGGCGGCCGGCGACCGCCGCGTCGGGCAATTCGTCCACGGAGAGGCCGGCGAACGCCTGGTGGAGTTGCAGCACGAGTCGGAGAGAACGCCATGAACGAGCGATTGATGCAGTTCCGTGTCGGCGTGATGGTCCTGGCCACCTTGATTATCACCGCCATTCTCGTCGCGCTGTTCGGCGGCATGCCCTCGATGTTGCACGGCAAATACACGATTTACGTGCAATTCTCGGACGCGCCGGGCGTGGCCCGCGATACCCCGGTCCGCAAGAGCGGCATCCGGATCGGCCGGGTCACCAAGGTCCGCCTTACCGACGACGAGAGGCCGGTCCTGGTCACCGCCGAGATCGATACCGAGTACCAGCTCCACCATAACGAGGTGTGCCGGGCGGTCAGCTCGATCCTGATGGGCCCATCGGCTCGGTCGACGAGACCGCCAAGGGCATGCAGTCGGTCTTCACCCGCCTCGACCGCCTCCTGTCGGCCAACGAAGATCGGATCTCCCGGGTCATCGTCCAGGCGGACAAGACGCTCGATGTCATGCAGCAAACGCTCACCAGCGCCAACGGCATCCTCGGCGACCCGCAGGTCCGCGCGCAGTTCAAAGACACCATGGCCCAGTTGCCCAAGGTGCTCACGAAGGTCCAGGTCACGATGGACGAGATGGGCGAGGGGCTCAACGCCTTGCAGGCGAACCTGCGGAACCTCGAAGGCGTAACGAAGCCGCTGGGCGAGCGCGGCGAGACGCTCGTCCGCCGCATCGACGCGAGCACCGACAAGCTCGACCGCCTCATGGACGAGATGCTCCGCTTCACCGAGAGCCTGAACAGCTCGCAGGGCTCGCTCGGCCAGCTCCTTCACGACCGGGAGCTCTACCAGCACATCAACCGCGCCGCCAAGAACATCGAGGAGCTTAGCCGGGAGCTCGGGCCGCTGATGGACGACGTCAGGGTCTTCAGCGACAAGATCGCGCGGCATCCCGAGGTGCTGGGCGTCCGCGGCGCGATCCAGAAGAATTCGGGCATGAAGTAAGCCCGCTCGACATCGGGCCGCCTTGCGTTGGTCGCCTCTGCGTCGAAGAGTAGGCACCACTGCTCTGGCGATTGGCTTCTTCCAAGGCGGAGTGGCTCGAGAAAAGCCCTTGCGTTCAGCCTCGGAATATGTATAATTTGTACACTCCTTCTGTGTGGCCTCCTTCTGCCGGATCGAAACAACACCGCCCCCGCCCCAAACCAAGGAGATTCTTCGTGGACAATTCGAGATATGGCGTGCCTCTAACGCTCGACGAGTTCGTCGAGGCCGTGGCTGGCAAGTGCAGCCCTGCAAGGGCCGCCGCGTTTGCCGCCGCCGTTCTCTGCGAGCAGGGCTACAACCCTGACGAGCCCAGAGATTGGAGAGGCAGATGGACCACGGACGGTTCCGGAACTTCAGGGAATTCGGGCATTTCCTACGCTGACTGGCTGGACGCGGTCCAGTTTGGCGCTGCCGGAATCTCCTCTCGGAACTTGTCCGGAACCTCGGGCGCCGGCGACCGTAGCCGCGAGCCGGGCGGCGGCGGAGCGACGAGCACGAACGACGAGCCAGTGCCGGCCCCACCCACGAAGAACCCCTCGCCCGGGACGCCGGTCCCGATCCCGGTGCCGCCAGAACTCCTAAACCCGCCGGCGATACAGCAGCCGGGACACCGCTTCCGGCCGTGGAGAGAAGGACCGTGGGGCCCCGGAGGCCCATTTTCTGACTGGGACTGGTATCGGAGAAACGGCATTGATCCGCATCACTTTTTCGGCGATCTTCCCGGGATGGCTTAGCTAGATTGATAGGAAGGTTCGACATGATAAAGGGGCATTATCTGGTCGGTGTAGTATGCGCAGGGGCTATTTTCGTCACGACCTTTTCTCTGGCCTCAGAGCCGGACCCTGCCGACGATGCGATGCGAAAGGGGCAGTCCTACCTTGATGCGGGAAAGAGCGATTTGGCGATCGCCCTGTTCAGCGAGGCCATCAAGATTCGACCAGCATGGGGCGAACCACGCTTGTGCCGGGGCTGCGCGTTGCTAAAAAAGGGCAAGTACGAACTTGCTATTGGCGACCTGCGGGAGGCAAGCCGCCTTGAGCCTCAGTTTGCGGAGCCACTCCGGTATCTGGGCGATGCGTACCTCGAAATCCGTGACTACCGGAGAGCCGAGGAGAGTTACACAGAAGCACTTCGGCTCGACCCCCGCAATGACGGTCCGAACTCGATCACGTATGTCAACCGCGGACTGGCTCACGCGGCGATGAACGAGTTCGCCGCAGCGATCGCAGATCACGACCAAGCGATCCGGCATGCTCCGAAGGACGCTACGGCCTATGCGTACCGGGGGGACGTTTACCGGCGGTTGGGCGAATTCAACAAGGCGATCAAGGATTGCACTGCGGCGATCGAGCTTGAGCCGAGGAATGGCCTCGGCTACGTCCACCGGGCCGCTGCGTACTGCTGTGCGGGGGACTGGGACAAGGCCATCACTGATTGCAACGAGGCGATTCGGCTTGACCCAAGGGATGCCCGGGCGTACCTCCATAGGGCTTACGCCTACAACGGCAAGGGCGAGATCGATAAGGCTGCCGGCGAGTGTAGTGAAGCGATCCGACTCGACCCTAAGAGCCCTGAGGCGTACATCCTCCGGAGCGCCGTCTATCTCCGGACCGACAAATTCGACGCCGCTATCAGCGACGGCACCGAGGCCGTCAGGCTTGACCCAAAGAATGCCTTAGCTTATGCCTATAGGGGTTACGCCTACAGCGGTAAGGGGGAGATGGATAAGGCTATTAGCGATTACAGCGAAGCGATCCGCTTGGAGCCAAAGGTCTTGCGCGGATTCACCCACTACCGCCGCGGCACGGCTTATGCCGCGACGGGCGAGAGGGCCAAAGCGGAAGAGGATTTTGCGCAAGCCAAGAAACTCGGATACAAGCCCGCCGAAAACCCCTGAACGAAGGAAACGATCTTGCACTCATCGGCGGCTACGGGCCCATCGCCGCCCCTGCGCCGAACGGCGCGCAGGATCATTCCGACGATTTGCTCCTCCCAGGGCGGAGTGGCCCTAGAAAAACTGTTGCACTTCCCATGAAAGTGCTAATAGACATCGCGTGTTCGACCATAAAGGCGCCCCTTGCCGCAGCGATGGCCTGGATGGCGTTGTTGGGCGGCGGAGCCGATGGCG
This sequence comes from Thermoguttaceae bacterium, assembly GCA_050014815.1. Lineage (GTDB taxonomy): Bacteria > Planctomycetota > Planctomycetia > Pirellulales > Thermoguttaceae > JBEKCP01. The sequence continues at coordinate 9,183 of JBEKCP010000562.1, forward strand.
CTCTTGTATTCCCGGAGATCGAAGGGCCGGCGGAACCTTATTTGGTTCGGGAAGACTGCGAAAACGCTGTCAGGGCGGTCTGTTTCATCTTACCAGTTCATCCAGTAGTGTCGCGCGACTTGATGAATGGGGCGAACCGGCAGAACCCGCGGCTTCGCACACCTCGTGAAAGTGCCGGGGGGATGCCGACCGCGGCAACTGACGGGTGGAGGATACCTGACGCAATTGAGACCGGGATGAAAGCCGACGAACTGCAATTAGGGAAGGCCGGCGAGTTGCAGTTCAGATTGTCCGCGCCACCCTAATCCCTAACCGCCAGTCCCTAATTCCTGCGGGGGCGGCAGTGCGTAGAGCGACTGCCCGCGGACCCCCGCCGGGCCAGGCCCCGGCCCGGCGCCGGGGACGCCCGTGACGCCGCGGCGGAGACTCTCGGCCCGGTTGAGCAACTGGTCCGTAGGCACCACCGCCTGCGGCTGCAACCGGAAGTCGTAGGTCCGCTGGTCGCGGAGCTTGCCGGGGACCATGTTCTCCGAGACGAAATCGGCCGGCGGTATCTCGTACCACGGCGGCGACACGTTCTGCATCACCGTCAGCGTCTCGTAACCGTCCTTGACCAGGCGGATCTTGCGCTCGCCGTAGTAGAGGAACGGGGTCGTGATGGGCGTGATGCCGATCTCGTGGTCATCCACGTAGGCCAGGGCTCCGGGCGGATCGCTGCGGATGGTCATCTGCCGCTCGACGCAGCCGGCGGCCAGACTCGCTGCGATCAAGCCCGCGGCCAGGCCAAGGCGGCCTCCAGCGGGCGGGCTTGACCGCCGCGCCCGCATCGGTCGACACCTGCTGGTGCGATGGGCCATGGTGGAACCACCGAGGGAAAAGGAAAATGGGCGGCAGAGTATAGCCGTCCGGCCGCCCGGGGGCTAGGCCATATTATTCATGGGTAAGGCATGACTCCCGCCATCTTCCGCGGCGGCATTCAATGCCAATCCCCCTCACCTGCCCCTCTCCCGGAGGGAGAGAGAAGCATCTCGGCGGCGTGATAGCTCGACCGGACAAATGGGCCGGCGGCCACGTGGGTAAAACCGATCCGCCGGGCCGCCTGGCCCAGATCGTCGAACTCCTCGACCGGCAGGTAGCGGACTACCGGCACCTGGGCCGGCGACGGCTGGAGATACTGCCCGAGTGTGAGCATCCGGCAGCCGGCCTCCGCCAACTCGGCCAGGGTGTCGAGCAACTCCTCGGTGGTCTCGCCCAGGCCGAGCATCAGGCCGGTCTTCAGGCGGATGGCGGGGGCCTGGCGGGCGATGCGGCGGAACATGGCGAGCGTCCAGCGGTAGTCTGCCCGGCGACCGCGGATCGCCCGGTAGAGCCGGGGCACCGTCTCCGTGTTGTGGTTGTAGACCTCGGGGCCGGCCTGGACGAGCCGATCCACCGCCGCCGTCGAGCCGCCGAAGTCGGACGGGAGGACCTCGACCGTGGCAGCCGTCGCCCGGCGGATCTCCGCGATCGTGCGGACGAAGTGTTCCGCGCCGCCGTCGGGCAGGTCGTCGCGGGTGACGCACGTCACCACGACGTGCCGCAACCCGAGCCGCCGGACCGCCTCGGCCACTCGCCGCGGCTCATCGGGGTCCGGCCGAGCACCCTCTGGGTGGGGCGGTCCCTTGGCCACGCTGCAAAAGCGGCATGTCCGGGTGCAGACGCCGCCAAGGATCATGAATGTGGCCGTCTTCCGGGCGTAGCACTCCATGCGGTTGGGGCACCGGGCGTGTTGGCAGACCGTCTCCAGGCCCAACTCGTCGATGAGCCGCGCGGTGAAGTGGTTCGCGTTGCCCTTGGGCACGTTCCGCTTCAGCCAACGGGGAAGGCCCGGCGCCGTTTGCCTTTCGGCCTCGGGGTGGAAAAGGGCCGGCTTCATCCGAATTCCTGGTGCAGTCGGCGGAACACGTCGGCGGCTGGGATGCCTTTCACCCTACCTTCGGCCAACTCGGCGGCCCGCCGCTGGGCGATCGCGATCGAAGCATCGTCAAATGCCGGCGGCTCCTCTTCGTCCAAGCTGGCGATCAACTGCTTTGCCAATATCGCCCTGGATTCCGCCGGCAGGCCGAGCAGCTCGATGGCCAACCTCTCAAGATTCGTCGACATGGGCAGACCTCTTCGACCAAGTTCCCCCCACTGTCTGCCATTATACCATTCCGCCCGGGCGATGGACTCCTTATAATAGTTTTTCATGGCGAAACCCGGGAAGAAAAGAAAGTCGGCCGACGGCCCCAACGAGCGGCTGGTGAGCGAGAACCGCAAGGCCAAACACAACTTCACGGTCCTGGAGACGCTCGAGTGCGGCATCGCCCTGGTGGGGAGCGAGGTCAAGAGCCTGCGCTCCGGGCGGATCTCGCTCGAGGAGGCCTACGGCCGGGTCAAGGAGAACGAGGTCTGGCTGGTGGGCTGCGACATCCCCGAGTATATGGATGCCAACCAATTCAACCACCGGCCAAAACGCCCACGGAAGCTGCTCCTCCACCGGCGGGAGGTCAAGCGGTTCGCCCAGCGGGCGTTCGAGAAAGGCCTGACGCTGGTGCCGTTGAAGTTGTACTTCAAGCGGGGGATGGCCAAAGTGCTCCTCGGCCTCTGTCGCGGCCGTACCCGGTACGACAAGCGCGAGGCCATGAAGAAGGCCGAGGCCCAGCGGGACATGCTCCGCCAGGTGCACGGGCGGCGGTAGGCGGCGGATGAACTATCCGGGGGGGCGGTGCGTATTACCCCATATTACACTGGCGTTCGCGTAGGTCCCGCTTGCCGAGCGGGACAGCCGGTGTCCTGCCCGGCAGGCAGGACCTACTAACGCGGGACAGCCGGTGTCCTGCCCGGCAGGCAGGACCTACTAACGCGGGACAGCCGGTGTCCTGCCCGGC
>JBEKCP010000563.1:0-3954 GCA_050014815.1 Thermoguttaceae bacterium
CGGTGCCTGTCCCCCTTTTTTCGCCCTCCGGGGAAAGGGGACAGGCACCGTCGCCGCAACCCGTTTGCCCACCGCCACATCGAGCGTGGCGACGGAGCCAGTCCCCTTTCCAATCTTGCGCAGTAGTGCTAAATCGTTCCGCGGCGGGCCTCCAGCAACGCGCGGATTTCCCGCGCCCGTTTCTCGTTCACGTTGTAGAAGCAGAGGAACGCAATGCCCAGCAGCATCGCCAGGGTGGAGAAGCCGGCGAAGAACATCCGCATGGTCGTCATCGTACCCTCCGGCTGGTTCGCGCCGAGTTTCTCGTTGAAGCCGCACAACCACACGGCGGTCAGGGTGAAGATGAAGGTGAGCGAGAAGCCGACCTTCTGGAACCAGGCGAAGACGGCGCCGAAGATGCCTTCCCGGCGCATGCCGTATCGGTATTCGTCCACGTCGCAGAGGTCGGCCATCATGGAGGGCACGAGCATGTTCCAGGCGACCCAGATCGGGCCGCTCAGCAAGGGATCGAGCAGGAGCCAATGGAGCTGGATCGGCCGCGCGCTGAGCCAGTGCAGCCAGCCGGGAAGCTGCAACGAGAACGGCATGAAGAAATCCGGCGAGTAGAGGAACCACTTGGCCACCCCGCCCAGCGCGCCCAGGAAGAGCACCAGGAACATCGCGCCGCGCTTGCCGAAACGGATGGCCAGCCAGGAGAGCAGCGGGACGGCGACGAACCCCACGAGCTGGAAGCCGACGCCGTTGAGCCCGTTGAGCACGGAGCCGCTCGCGCGGTTTCCTCCGTGGACGTAGAAGATGACGATGTAGACCGCCATGGCCGAGGCCATCGCGCCGACGAACGCCAGGGCCATGAACGTGAGCAAGAGCACGATCATCGGCCGGGAATGGAGCGTTTCCTTGATCGCCGGCAGGAGGGGCACTTTTTGCTGCTTCGCGGCGGCGCGGTAGACCCGCTCGCGGGTGAAGATCGCCGGGACGACGCCCAGCCCGACGAAAACGAAGATTCCTACCCATAAGCTGAGCCAGCGCGCACCCGAGAGGGGGTCGGCGAAGAGATTGCCCTGCTCGGTGAGCGGGTAGTAGAAGTTGATGCAGAAGTTGCCCGCCATCGTGAAGAAACCCCAATAGGCCATCACGCGGGTGCGCTCGTTGTAGTCGGCCGTCATCTCGTAGGAGAGGCTTGCCAGGGGGACGGAGAAGGCGGCGTAGCAGGTGTAAAAGGCGATGCTCGTCGCCAGGAGCCAGGCGAACATCGCCCAGTCGCGCGACGTAAGCTTTCTTTCCTCCGCCGGCCTGGCTTCCGCCGCGGGCGCCGAAGGTGAGCCGTCTTTGGCTTCGATGGTAGCCGCAGCGGCGGGCTGGGCTCCCGCGGCCGCCTGCTTCGCCGCCTGGGTCTCTTCAATCCGCGTCCAGCCGCGGGGCAGAAGCCACACCCCCGCAAAGCTGATCGCCAGAAGGAACGCGCCGAAGAAGATGAACGGGCGGCGCCGGCCCCAGGGCGAGCGGAAATTGTCCGACTTGTAGCCCATGATCGGATCGACGAACGCGTCCCACAGCCGCGGGATCGTCATCGCCAGTCCCAGCAGCAGCGGGTGCAGGCCGAGCACGAACTGGTAGATCGGCATCGTCATCACCTGGACGATTTGCGTGCCCGTCGTGCTCGGGAACGCCCCCAGGCCCAGGGCGATTTTCTGCCCCAGCGACACCTTGTCTTCGGGGCGGGTGGCAGGGTTGGATTCGACCGGATCGGTAGTCGCCATAACGATGGAATCCGCGAAGAAGGCCTTGCAGTGGCCCGGAGGGGCACAAGGCCGCATTTTACCCCAGTCCGGGAGGGTTCGCTAGGGATCGCGCGTGGCGGGTCCCACCCCGCTGCCCTGCCTGCGGCGGGCGTGTACAATAGAAGCCCTCCAAGCCTGAAAAACAACCCCAGAAGACCCAAGGACCGCCCTCGATGAAAGACACTCCCTACGGCAACTTCTCGGCCGACGGCCGGGAGTTCATTCTCCGCCGGCCGCTCCTGGACCGGCCTTGGATGAACGTGCTCTCCAACGGAAACTGGGGCTACGTGGCCAGCCACCTGGGCGGCGGCTACTCGTTTCTCGGCAACCCCACCGTCGGCCGGATCACCCGCTGGCACGTCGACGGCGTGCCCCGCGACACCACGGGCAAGTTCGTGTACCTCCGGGACGAGGAGACCGGCCGGTGGTGGAATGCCAACGGGTTTCCGCCCACGCGGCCCCTGGACGCCTGGCGCTGCCACATCGGGCTGGGCTACAACCGCATCGTGTCCAGGCATGAGGGGATCGAGTGCGAAATTCTCTATTTCTGCCCGATGCCCGACGCCCGGAGCCGCTCGGGCGACGAGGTGGGCGACCCCTGCCTCCTCTGGCGAGTGAAGCTGACCAACGTCTCCGGCCGCCGCCGCGCGATCTCGGCGACCAACTACGTCGAGCTGGCCCTGGGCAACTGGTTCGAGGACACCTCGTGGCGGGAGTTCTACCTGCTCTTCAACCGGCAGGACTTCCGCGACGGGGTGCTCGCCACGCGATCGACCATGTGGGTGAAACACGTCGGCGGATGGCAGGCGTGCGACAACGAGGCCAACAACATCTGGTTTGACAAGGCGGTCTTTCTGGCCTCCACCGCCGAAGTCGCCGGCTATGAAGGCGACCGCTACGAGTTCGTCGGCGCCTATCGCGACCTCCGCGACCCCCAGGCGATGGCGACGGGCCGGCTCCGCAGCCGGGCGGCCACCGGCCGCGACGCCTGCGAGGCCCTCCAGCACCGCTTCGAGCTGGCCCCGGACCAGTCGGCCGAGTACGTGCTCCTCTTCGGCGCGGTGCCGCGCGAGGCCGTAGACGCCCGCGAACTCACCTCCAAATACCTCGGCCTGGCCCAGGCCGACCGGGCGTGGGCCAACAACCAGGCGTATTGGCAGAACGTCGTTTCCAGCCCGGCCATCGAGACCCCCGACCGCGACCTGAACGTCCTGGTGAACTACTGGTTCAAGTACCAGGCGGCGAACCTGGCGTGGTGGAACCGGAACACGGGCTATTGCTACTCGGGGATTTACAACTTCGGCGTCCGCGACGCCTGCCAGGACGCCGCCTGCCGGCTGCCGCACGACCCGCAATGGGTCCGCGACCACATCGTCAAGCGGATCATGATCTGGCAGTTCGAGGAGGGCGATTACGCCCACGGCGGCAACTTCGTCAGCATGACCGGCACCCGCACCTTCCATTCCGACGACCCGATCAATCCCTGCTTCATCCTGGCCAAGTACGTCAGCGAGACGGGCGACTACTCGATCCTCGACGAGGTCACGCCCTACGCCCACACCGACGGCCGGAAGACCGACACCATTTATGATCACGTCATTCGCGGGCTGGAATACTTCTTCACCCAGTCGAGCGAGCGGGGCCTGCCGCTGATCCTCAAGGCCGATTGGAACGACGCCCTGGACCAGATGGGCAACCGCCGCCGGGGCGACTCGGTGATGCTGGCCTGCTGGGCGATCTACTGCATCCGCGAGTTCTTCCCCTGCATGGAGGCGAAGGGCGACCTCTCGCGAATGGAGGGCTACCGCCGGCGGCTCGACGCGATGGCCGACGCGGTCAACGAGGTCGCCTGGGACGGCCAGTGGTACCAGCGGGCGATGCACGACGACGGGTGGATCCTCGGCAGCAAGGAGAACACCTTCGGCAAGATTTGGGCCATTCCGAACTCGTTCGCCATCGTCTGCGGCGTGGCCGGCCCCGAGCGCCGCGAGCTGATCTACCGGTCCTTCGAGCAGTACCTCGACCACGAGCTGGGCTCGTACACGTTCTACCCGCCCTTCGGCGAGCCGGACGCCCGGGCGGGCATCATCACCCGTTTCGCGCCCGGCACGAAAGAGAACGGCGCGATTTTCGGCCACAGCTCGCGCTGGCGGATCTGGGCGGAATGCTTCGG
>JBEKCP010000564.1:0-3941 GCA_050014815.1 Thermoguttaceae bacterium
ACGTCGGCGCGCTGCTGACGTATCAATTCGGGACGTGGTGGGCGGGAACGTGAGAAGGGTGAGAAGGGGAGGCGCTAGCCGCGGATGTATATCCGCGGATGTGCCCGGGAGCAGGTGACCATCATGCCCGGTTGGCAGGACATCGCGGTGCTGGTGACGGTGCTCGCAGCCGCGTGTTACGTCGTGCTGCGGATGCGTCGCAGCGCTACAGGCAAGGGGGCCAGCGCGTGCAGCGGCTGCGGGGACTGTCCCAATTTCGGGCACCCTGCGGAGCAGGGTGGCACGAAAATGGGACGGTCCCCCTCGGGAATACCATGTGGCAACGACCAGCCCATTCAGGGGGTAATTGTCTCCCTGGAGCCGGCGCGGTATGATGGCCCCCTCGGAACCCAACGGAATCCAGGGAGCACGGACGACCATGGCCACTCTGCCGCGAGTTGACGCGCCGCACGCCGCTCCGCGAGTCAGCTCGGAGATTCTCGATCGCCTTCCGCCGCAGAGCCCCGAGGCGGAGAAGGCGGTCCTGGGCAGCATCCTCCTGGACCCCCAGGTCGCCGACGACGTGATCCTCGTCCTGCGGCCCGACGACTTCCACGTCAGCGCCAACGAGAAGCTGTTCGCCCACCTGCTGGCGATGCACAACGAGGGCAAGCGGATCGACATCACGCTGCTGGTCGAGCGGCTGAAGCAGGAGGGCGATTTCGAGGCGGTGGGCGGGGCGGCCTACCTGGCCGAAGTGGCGCAGTCGGTCCCCTACGCGGCCAACGCCACCTATTACGCCGAGATCGTCCGCGACAAGGCCACGGTCCGCGAACTCATCCACGCCAGCACCGAGATCCTCCGCGACGCCTGGGACCCCACGATCAATCCCCGCGACCTCTTGAACCAGGCCGAGGAAAAAGTCTTCAGCGTCCACGACCGCCGCAGCTCCGACCAGGTGATCGGCATCCACGACCTGCTGGTCGAGGCGTTCGAGCGGATCGACGCCCGGCTGGAGCGCGGCGAAGGGGCCGGCACGCCCACCGGGTTCCGCGACCTGGACGCCCTGACCGGCGGGCTGCACGACTCGGAATTCGTCGTGCTGGCCTCGCGGCCGAGCATGGGCAAGACCGCCCTGGCCACGAACATCGCCGAGAACGTGGCCATCGAGGCGGGCATGCCGGTGCTCTTCGTCAGTCTCGAAATGGCCCGCATCGAGTTGGCCCAGCGGCTCCTCTGCTCGCAGGGCCGCATCGACGGCAACAAGTTCCGCAGCGGGTTCCTCTCCGGCGACGACCGCAAGAAGCTGGTCGAGGCATCCGCCAAGCTGAGCAAGGCGCCGCTGTTCGTCGACGACACGCCCAGCCGCACCATCAGCGAGATCGCCGCCTGCGCGCGGCGTCTGAAGCGCCGCGAGAAGATCGGGCTGGTGGTGATCGACTATCTTCAGCTCATTCAGCCCGACGATCCCCGCGACCCCCGGCAAGAGCAGGTCGCCAAGATGGCGCGGCGGCTGAAGGCCCTGGCCCGGGAACTCGAAATCCCCGTGCTCTGCCTCGCCCAGTTGAACCGTCAGGTGGAGGCCGGCAAGGGGGACGAACACCGCCCGCGGTTGAGCCACCTCCGCGAGTCCGGGGCCATCGAGCAGGACGCCGACGTCGTCATGTTCATCCACCGCGAGGAGTACTACTACACCAAGGAAGAGGCCGAGGCGAAGGGCATCGGCGGCCTGGGCACGGTGATCGTCGCCAAGCAGCGGAACGGCCCGACCGGCGACGTCAAGGTCCGCTTCTTCGACAAGCACACCCGCTTCGAGAACTTCTCGGAAAAGCCCTATTCCGACTTCGAGAGCTTCTCGGGCGACTCGGGCGATTCGTTCTGATCGGCTGACTCGTATCCCCGGGCTAACGCCCGGGGCTCAACGGGCTGCAAGAATCAGCCTCTTGATTTCCTCGACGCTCGGCAGCCGGCCGGCGGTCTTGACCTCGCCGTTGATCGCCAGGGCCGGCGTCATGAGCACGTCGAAGGCGATGATCCGCTGGATATCCTCTATCTTCTCGACCTCGGCATCGACCCCTGTTTCCCGGACGGCCTGCCTGACCCTTTCGTCGAGCCGGTTGCACTTGTCGCACTCTGCTGCGAGCACTTGAATCAGCACGTCAGTCCCGGCTCCCTTGCTCGAATGCCTGCCGCTCGAAGGGGTTGTCGCGGTAGGGCCTGCGGCGCATGAGCCAGAGCGCCAGCGAGCAGCCCAGGTAGGCGGGCCCCATCAGCGGCCCCCACCGCTCGAACTGGCGGACGTGAACCATTTCGTGCCCGCGGGAGATGTCCAGGGCGGCGGCGGTTTGACCGAAAATCGTGTGGCCCAGGGTGGCCGCCATCGCGCCTTGATCGAGAAAGAACCGCTGCAAGAGCCACTTCACGCCGCCGCCGTAGAACTCGATCACGCGGCCGCGGATCCGGGCGCGGCCGCCCGTGCAAAGCCCGACCATGCCAAGAACCAGCCCGAGCAGCGTGTACGGCGAGGCCCAGAGCATGGCGAGCAGGCGAAGCGGCATGTTCGATCACGTCATCATGGTGACGAGGCAGGCGGCGGCGTGCCTTCTATGCGCAACCCTGACGGGGGCTGGACCGTCTCTTGTTCTTCGTAGTAGAATTGCGCCCTGGACCGTCCGAATTGGAATTCGTCGGCTTTCATCCCCATCTCAATTGCCTCGCCGGGCGTCCTCCGGCCGTCCATGATCCACCTGTCGATTTCGTCGAGCGCCCTCCACCATCTGTCAATTTCATGAGGTACGCGAGGCCGCCAATTTCGTCCTTTCATCCAATTCATCAAGTCGCGCGACGCCTCAGGATGAACCGGCGGAAAGAAATGTCTGGGCGTCTTGACGGTGTTTTGGAAGTCTTCCCGAATCACGTAAGGTTCCGCCGGCCCGTCGATCTTCGGGAAGACGGCGGCGCCATCGACCCTGCCGCCCAGCAGTGCCGTCCAAGCCATTGCCGCGGCAAAGAGCGCCCTCGCGGTCGAACAGCCAGTATCCTTATCCTTGAGCGCTTTCATGGGAATCGGCCTGTTGGCAAACAACCCGCCCCATCCAGAGGGGATTCTACTTCACCAAGGAAGGCATGTCAACGAACCGCCGGGAACCGGAACACTGATTAGCGCTAATCAGCGCTAATCAGCGTTCCCCCGTCCAGGAAAGGGGGCAGGAAGGTGTTAACGGTGTGAAGAGTGTGAAGGGTGTGAAAGGAACTTTCGGGCTTTCGCTCTTTCGTGTTTTCGTGATTCGCCTTCCGCCTTCCGCCCTCCCCTTTCCTTCTTTCTCTCTCATTCGTACCGGAGCGATTCGATGGGGTCCAGGCGGCTGGCCTTCCGCGCGGGGTAGTAGCCGAAGAACATCCCCACCGAGCCCGAAAACACCAGCGCGATCGCAATCGACTCGATCGAGATCGTCAGGGGCCATTGCGCGGTGGGCAGGAACTTGTTGAGCACCAGCGTGGCGGCCACCGACGTGGCCACCCCCACGGCGACGCCGATCGCGCCGCCGAGCGTCGAGAGCACCACCGCCTCGACGAGGAACTGCCGCAGGATGTCGCGGGAGCGGGCGCCCACCGCCAGGCGGATCCCGATCTCGCGGGTCCGCTCCGTCACGGAGACCAGCATGATGTTCATAATGCCCACCCCGCCGACCACCAGGGAGACTCCCCCGATCGAGCCCAGCAAGAGGGCCATGATCATGGTCAACTTGCTCATCAGGGCGGCGATCTCGGAGGTGCTGTGGACGACGAAGTCGTCGTCGGCCCCGGCGCGGAGGCGATGCCGGTCGCGCAAGAGCGTGCCGATCTCATACTGCGCGTCCTCCATCCGCTGGTTGGAGCGGGCGGAGAGGAAGACCATGTCCACGCTCTTGAAGATCGAGCCGCTGAGCCGCTTTTGGACCGTGGTGAAAGGCACCAGGATG
>JBEKCP010000565.1:0-3939 GCA_050014815.1 Thermoguttaceae bacterium
AGTTCGGAATCACGATCGCCAAGAGGAGTTTTCGCGAGTTGGGGGCGAGGGCCAAATCGTTCGACGACGACCTGGCCGAGCAGACCTGGCGCGGCTGGAACGTGCCGTGCGAAGGACTCTCCGACCGCGCGCGCCGCAGCGCCGCAAAAGTCTATCTGGCCGTGCGGCAGGATCTCGACGCGGATCCGTCGATCGGCGCCGCCGGGATCAACTGCCTCAACGAGTCGCACTTCTCGGACACCACTCCCTGCCTGGCCTGGGACGTGCTCTTCCAGGAGCGCGGATTGATCTGGGGCTGCGAGGCCGACACCGTCTCGATGGTGACCAAGTATCTGCTCTACAAGTCGCTCGGCGCGCCGATCATGATGACGAACATGTACCCCTTCCTCGTCGGAAACGCGGCACTGCGGCACGAGCGGATCGAGAGCTTTCCCCCCGTCGAGTCCGAGCCGGAAAACCACGTCCTGGTCGCCCATTGCGGCTACGTGGGCGTGATTCCGCGGCCGTTCGCCACCGACTGGACGCTTCGCAGGAAGGTCCTGGCGATCGTCGACGAGAACGCCGTCGCGATCGACGGCCGGTTGCCCCCGGGCAATGTGACCCTGGCCAAACTGCTTCCCACGATGGATCGGCTGAGCATGACCGAGGCCCGGCTGACCGGCTATGCCCAGTTTCCCGGCTCCGATTGCCTCAACGGCGGCATCCTCCGGGTCCGCGACGGCCGCAAGCTTATGGAGCGGCTCGCCTCCCATCACTACTTGCTGTTGGTCGGCCACCACGCGGTTGACTTGGGCTTTTTGGGCCAAGTGTTCGGATTGACGGTCGAAGACATGTGCTGACCATTATCCCCAGGTACCTGAACATGAAAGTCGGCATCGACAGCTACTGCTACCATCGCTACTTCGGTGAGATTTATCCCGATCAGACGGACCCCGGCGTGCGATGGACGTTCCACGACTTCGTCCGCCGCGCGGTCGAGTTGGAGGTGGACGACGTCTCGCTGGAATCCTGCTTCTTCGAAAGCCTGGACTCGGGTTACCTCTCCGATCTCGGGGCCGTGCTGGACGACAAACGCCTCTCGCGGGTGCTGGCCTGGGGCCATCCCGACGGGCTCGAGGCCGGCCGCAACGAGAATGCCTGGCGCGAGATGAACGCCCTGATCCCCAAGGCGCAACGCATGGGCGCCAAGATCATGCGGATCGTGGCATCCTCGCTGATGTTTCGCTGCGAGCCGCACCGCCCGCAAATCGATGCCATCGTGCGAATGCTCAAAGAGAGCGTGACAATCGCCGAAGACCACGGCGTGGTCCTGGCAATCGAGAATCACATCGACTACACGTCGCAGGAGATACTCGAGATCCTCCAGCGCGTGGGCTCGGGCGCCCTGAAGGTGAATTTCGATACCGGCAACACCCTGCGGATGATGGAGGACCCGGTCGCGGCCGCCCGGCGCCTGGGACCCTACACGGTCGCCACGCACACCAAGGACGTCGACGCCTGCCGGCACGTTCGGCCGGAGGAGTGGTACTTCTTCTCTTCCGTGCCCGTCGGCACCGGCCTGATCGACATGCCGGGGGTCGTCCGGGCTCTGGCCGAATGCGGGTATCAAGGCGCCCTGACGGTCGAATCGGACCATCACAAGGACAACCAGGACGAGGACCAGCTCGTCGCCAAGAGCATCACCTATTTGAAGCAACTTCTCGCCGAAATTGGCAATCCCAAACCTTGAGGAGCTGTCATAACACGCACGCTCAACGCCTCCGACAGGCCGCGCAGCCGCGACCGCACCCATTTCTGCGTAAGGCTTTATTGAGATTGAGTGGGCGCACGAAGAGTCGAACTTCGGACCTCGTCCTTATCAGGGACGCGCTCTAACCAACTGAGCTATGCGCCCAACGTCATCGGAAGTCGTTATATTACCTTAGCTTACGTTATGCTCCAAATCCGGATTTGGCACACTACTTTTGGGTGTCTGACGCCTGACGCCCGTTTCTGACGCCCGCGAAGGAGTCGGGCGCTACCGGACCTATCCTTTCCTTTGGAAACGACTTGCAACGTCAACCAGCAATTCTACCACAGTTTCCCGGCGTGCCAAGTCGTAGCCCGCCGGGTCTCCTGCGCCCACGCGTCCGGCCGATGCGCAGGAGTTGAAACGGGAAGAGGGTTGAAACGGCGGGGAATTGAATTGCGGACGGACTGAGTTATCCGAAGCGGGCTCACCCAGATCGGCCAATAGAAGTGCGTCCCTGGTCCGAGCTCCAGGGCGCCGGTCAGCCGCCGGATTCAACGCGCCCGGTGACATCCAGAGGCACCTCTCTTACGAATTCCTTATTGAATTCCTTGCTCAGGGCTTCCATTTCCGCCACATACCGCTCGCTTCCCGCTACATCCCACCATTGGGTAAGATGGAACTCCGTAAAGCCGCCACCGACATCTTTCCTTGGAAAGATTCGCACGTTCAACAGGATCGGCGGGGAATCGTGAAAAGAGCCGCGATACCAGGAGTTCATCTCCCCCTCTCGATGAAGGCCGCTCCACGAGCACATGCCCCCCGGGTCGTTCGCCGGGGTGAAACTGTGGCTAGAGAGCCATTCCGCCAGCTCCTTTTTGAACGCTTCACTCTCGTGATTGTTCTTCGCAATCTTGGTGCCGAGTGGGTCGCCCCAACTGTGCTGGTGCCTATCACAGCCGCTACAGACGAGAACAGCGAGAAGCGAAGCAATCTGAAAGACCGAGAAGCTGCTAAGTCTCATCATCCCTTCCGCTTTTCACAGCCCGCAATGGCCGGCTTGGGCCGTTTTGGTGGAAATGAGACCACCTTTCTGCCGGACTGAGATTGCCTCTCCTGCAAGTCCTTGCAGATCAGGTCCAGGTCGTAATTGAAACGTCTGGCGTACTCGTCTCGGGCTTTGCGGACTTCGGCCACGACGGGGTCGTCAATCATGGCGCTGCTCCTCTTGCCGTGTCATCGGGCTTCGAGCACATCGCAACTCAGGCCGGTAAAACCGCGGAAGCCTTTGTCGAACGTCACCAGCATAAGTCGCGCCGCGTGCGCGTAGGCAGCCAAGTAGGCATCTGTCCATATGCGGGGACTGAAGGCCCGTTTTGTGGTGAAACGCTCGAAGGCCGCGTCGAGACCGGGAGGTTCGTCCGCCGCAAACCGGAAGCGCTCGTCTTCGAGGAGGCGGCGCCAAAGGGACCAGCAACCAGCGGCATCGAGCACCTCCTCGCCCATCACCGTCGGATTGTTGAGGAGCCGCAGCAAGCCCATTTGCGCCACGCGGCACAAGACCACGCCGTTGGCGGGAGTGCTCTCAGCCCAGCGGACCGCAAGGCGGTGGAGCGTGTGGCGGTCGGTGACCAGGGCCAGGAGAACATTCACATCACAGAGCGCGGGCACGCGCGGCATCCTCCTGCTGGGCCGCAGCTTCCTCACCAACTCGAACCTGCTCGACACTTAACGTGCCGGGCTGGGCGCTGTGGTGTAGCGGAAAGGCGATCCGTTGGCGGCTCGCAATGGGCGTCTGGCCCAATGCGAGACGCAATGCCTCAGCGATCAGGCGGCCCACCGGAATGCCCTCCCGGGCCGCTTCCGACTCCGCCTGTTGGTACAGCTCATCCGGGATTTCGACAGTTGTGACCATTAACTTATCTTAGACCAAGAAGGAGGTCTCCGACAAGGCGGACCGGCCGCCGCGCGACTCGGGGCGTCACTGACGCCCGCACAAGCCCGAAGAGGGGGCTTTTCGGGGCTTCCGGGATTCTCCGGTTGCCGCGTCTAAATGCCAGAATGGCAATGGTTTATGGCGCCACCTTGGTAAACATTCGGTTCTCCCGTCTGTAGTCGTTCCCTCCTGCGGAGGGGAAAATTGATGTTGTCTCGTTAGGGACTGCATCGGTAGCATTCCCGGCATGTTTGCCGACGCAGTAACGCTTCTT
>JBEKCP010000566.1:0-3926 GCA_050014815.1 Thermoguttaceae bacterium
GGATCGAAATGCCGCCGACCGCCTGCTGCTGGCCGCCGATCAGGATCTGCGCCCCCTGCTGATTCGGATTGGGATTGGCGGCAGCCGCTTGCGCCCAGACGTACACCCGCGCGCCGAGCACGGTCGCCGACAATGCCAGCGCGCCCCAGCACCACTTCCAGCGGTAGGTAGACAAACGATCATATATCGCCATGACACGCCTCCTCTCATCGGTGACTACAGGACACGCCCGAGCATCTATTAGAATAGTCAAAAACCACCGGGTTTACAAGTCAAATTGGCGTGATCCCCCCCGGTAGATGCCGACGGCCGGGGCAGGAGGGGCAAGCCGTGACGCCGGTAGGGGGCAGCGAGAAGGTGACAGTCGCCATTTGCCGCCCGACTTGGGGGGCAGTCCTTGCGGAACGGCGGGCCTGGAGGGTAATGTAGAAGGATGCGGTTCTCCGGCGAAATCTCCGGCAAGGAAAAGGTGACAGGCACCTTTTGCCGGGACCAACCTTCGGTTGGTACCCGCCCGAAGGCGGGCACCGTGTACCCATGGTCGTCGCACAAAAGGTGCCTGTCGCCTTTTCCCGTCCTGTGTCTGAGCTAGCATATCTCGTCATCCGCGAAGGGGGAAAGTGGAACGACGTCTTCCGGCTGGTGCCCGGACAGGCGGTGGCCATCGGCCGCGCGCCGACCAACCAGATCGTCATCCGCGACGAGCGGTGCAGCCGCAACCACGTCGAGGTCTTTTTTTCGGGCGGGCAGTGGACGCTTCGCGACCTGGACAGCCGCAACGGCACGATGATCGGGAGCCAGCGGGTCAAGGGCGACTGGCTGCTCCACCCCGGCGACATCATTCGCATCGGGCGATCGCAGTTGGTATTCGTCCATCGGTTGGCGGAGGCATTCGCGGATTCCAGCGCAATCGTTCGTCCCGGCGAGGGGGAGAAGCCGGGGGCGACGGCCCTGCCGGGAGGCGACGACTCGCACGTTCTGGGGGCCTGCGGCCCGGCGACCATCATGCACCGGCAGGGGCAGGCCCGGTTGCTGGAGCCGAGCGAGGAGCAGGAGGAAGCCGGCGCGTCGAAGATTGGCCGGGCTGCCGCCAAGCTCTGCCGCCTGGCCTTCGAGCTGGCCAAGGCGCCGGACATCGCCGCCATGGCGAACCTGGCCCTGAACGGTTTGATCGAAGGAACGCACACCGATGCGGGGGCGGTCTTGCTGTTGCCGGACAGCTATGAAGGGGAGCCGCGGGCCGAGATCCTGGAGGTGGCGGCCTCGCGGAGCGCGTCGGCCCATCAATACCAGCGGGTCTCGGCCGTCCTGGCCTCCACCGTGATCCGGGAATCGGAGGCCGTCCTTGCCCGAAACGTCATGGGCGACAGCACGCTGGGCAGCCGCGACAGCCGGGGCGAGATCCTGACCGTCAGCGTGATCTGCGCCCCGATCCGGCGGACCGGCAAGGTGCTGGGCATTGTCCATTTGTACTCGACGGAGGTCGGCCGGGCCCCCGATCCCGACGACCTGGAGTTCACCCTGGCCGTGGCCGACACGGTTGCGGTGGCGATGGAGAACCTCAAGCGCCGCCAGGAGCTGGCCGAGAACCTGACCCGCGTGCGGACCGAAAATGTCCAACTGCGGGAACGGCTGGGCGTGCAAAACCACATCATCGGCCACAGCCAGATCATGAAGGAAGTCGCCGAGGAGATCGCCCGCGCCGCCTCCAGCAACGCCACCGTGCTGATCCGGGGCGAGAGCGGGGTGGGCAAGGAGCTGGTGGCCCGGGCCATCCACTCCTCCAGCCCACGCCACGACAATGTTTTCGTCTGTCTGAACTGTGCGGCCCTGGCGGCCGAGCTGTTGGCCAGCGAGCTGTTCGGCCACGAGCGGGGGGCGTTCACCGGGGCCACCGAGCGGAAGATAGGCAAGTTCGAGGCGGCCCACCGCGGCACCCTCATGCTCGACGAGATCGGCGAAATGACCCCCGGACTCCAGGCCAAGTTCCTCCGCGTGCTCGAAGGGCACTCGTTCGAGCGCGTCGGCGGCAGCAAGCCGATCCAGGTCGACGTCCGCGTGATCGCCGCCACGAACCGCGACCTCGAGAAGGCGGTCGTCGAGGGCCTCTTCCGCCGCGACCTCTACTTCCGGCTGCGGGTCCTCGAAGTGGTCGTCCCCCCCCTGCGGAAACGGCCCGAGGACATCCCCCTGCTGGCCGACTTCTTCCTGAAGAAATTCAACGCCGAAACGGGGCGGAAGATCGCCGGCTTCACCCCGACGGCCCAACGGAAGCTCCTGACCTATCTCTGGCCCGGCAACGTCCGCGAGCTCCGCAACGTAGTCGAGCGGGCGGTCGTCCTCTGCCGCACCCAGGAGATCGACGAGGACGACCTGCTGGTGACGAAGCTGGCCACGGCCGGCGACACCGCCGAGAGCGAGTCCGCCGACGAGGAGTTCCTGCCCGCCTCGCTGGCCGACATCGAGCGCCGCTTCATCCTCGCCACGCTCAACCACACCGGGTGGAACAAGAGCCGCACGGCGGGTATTCTGGGCATTGAACGGTCCACGCTGGACCGCAAGATCCGCCGCTATAGCCTGGAGGAAGGGCAATAGTTGTTTAGCGGGTGTTTAGCGGGCGGGCTTGCCCGCCGTGCGGCGTGGATGGACACGGCGGGCAAGCCCGCCCGCTAAACGGTTCATCATGCGCAACTTGAAACCGTCAGGCGACGCTACGCGGTGGGGCCCTTGTGCGCCGCGGCGACGTCAACCTTCTTGTCCGAGGGCTCCGGCTTGGCCGCCACGTCCTTCTGATCCTCGTCGGTTGCGAGCCCCTGGTTGATGAACTTCTCGACGTCCTCCACGCTCTGGCCGCCGACAAGCTTCCGCCGCATCCACCCCTGGGAGGTCTTGCGGTACAAGACCAACTGCGGCACGGGCCCCCCGTCCGTCAGCCGCTCGGCCAACTCCCGGTCTCGATCCGGATTGACCGTGGCAAACACCACCCGTGCCAATAATCCGCGCTGCCTGACTTGCGGCAGGATCGTCTTCTTCATGACCTGGCAAGGGGCGCACCAATCGGTGCTAACCATTACCAGCATCGGGCGACCGGTCTTCATCGTCTCTTGATGGGCTTCGGTATAGGTGTCCGATTCCGTGGCCCCCAACGCGATACCCCAAAGCGCAATCAGTGCCAGACTACTCACGCGCAACCTCCTTCTTCCATTCCGTTCAGGATCACTCCGGGATCGCCCCGATATACCTCAGGCGCCCCCGATGGTCAAAAGCTTATAGTCTAGCCGATGACAGCGTAAGTTCAAGGGGACGACGCAATGTCTTCCGATAAAATAAAATGGGTATTTTCATGCCCCCTCGATCAAGCCAGAGTTCTCCACCGCACAAGGGGACCGGCAATCTCCGTATCGGCTGTTGGCCCCGAGATAGTGCAAGGAACCGTAGAGAAAAATGGTTGAACCGGAAGTGACGGTGCCGTAGGAACTTGGGTGACACCTGGTTGAGCCGAACCGATCCGCGCCTGTATAATCACCAGGGTGATGAATCACCGGGTGATGAATCACCAGGGTGATGAATCACCGGGTGATGAATCACCAGGGTGGTGATCGTGCCGGTCGGCCGAGGCCGGTGAACCTGCGAAGAACAAATTTTCGGAAACCTCGCATGAAGCTTCGCGTGGGTCTTGTCGGACTTGGCGAGGTCTGGCACCAGCGGCATGCGCCGGCGCTGCGCATGCTGGCCGATCGCTTCGAGGTGCGGGCGGTTTGCGATCAGGTGGGGCACCGGGCGCAGCAAGCGGCCCAGGAGTTCGGCGCGGCGGCCGTGGACGGTTTCCGCATCCTTGCGCGGCGCGAGGACATCGACGCCGTGCTGATCCTGGCCCCCCAGTGGTACGGGGCGTTGCCGATCCTGGCGGCATGCGAGGCCGGCAA